>JAITKU010000175.1 GCA_031278255.1 Eubacteriales Family XIII. Incertae Sedis bacterium
TCCGTGGAGGACGGCGCCTCAACGGAGAAAATCACGGCGTTTCGCAAGAAATTCGGCGCGATGATCGCTCTGGACGATTACGGCACGGGGCATTCCAACCATTACCGCCTCTTGAATCTGGAAACGGACATCGTGAAGATCGACCGTTTCTTCATCGCCGATATCCACCGCAACGAGGATAAGCGCGTCCTGATGGAGGACATCGCCGCCTTTTGCTATTCCAAGGATATCAAGATATTGGCGGAGGGCGTGGAGAAGCCGGAGGAATTGCGGGTCTGTATGCAGCTCGGCATAGACTACGCGCAGGGCTTCTATTTCGCCAAACCCGACTTCGTTTTGCCCGATCCCGCCGTCGGCTACAAGGATAAGATGGCGGCGGCGCGCTGTTAGGGAAAGATCAGAGCCAACATCGGATTTCCATGAACGACGCCGCCCAATCCCCTGCCTTTGGCAATCCGCACGGGGCGCGTTTTGGAAACATTTTTGTTGACACGCCGTCCCGGTATGTTGTAATATAGAAGCAACAGCAAAGAAGAAGTGCTTCGCTTCTCACCTTGCCGGTCCCGGCCGGCGGGTTTATAAATCGCAGCGGACGTGCGCGCGTTTTGCGCGGCGCGCGGCCCTGTCGGTTTTGAGAAAGCGGATGCGTCCGCTTTTTTCTTTCATTTGTCCGCGGAGGACGGCTTCCGAAGAACGATCCGGGGCGTCACAAAAAAAATAATAGGAGGTGCGAACATTAGCAAGGACAATCAGATCAACGAAGAGATTCGTGATCAAGAAGTGCGGGTGGTGGACAGCGACGGAACACAGCTCGGCGTCATGAGTCTGCGTGCGGCCCTCGATCTGGCGAATGAAAAGAAGCTGGATTTGGTCAACATCGCGCCGAAAGCGCAGCCGCCGGTTTGCAGGATTTTGGATTACGGGAAGTACAGATACGAGATGCAGAAGCGCGAGAAAGAAGCGCGCAAGAAGCAAAAGACGATCCAGATCAAGGAAATTCGTCTCAGCACCTTTATCGAGGAACACGATCTGAGCGTTAAAGCGAGCAATGCCGCCAAATTCCTGAAAGAGGGCGACAAGGTCAAGGTCAGTCTGCGCTTCAGGGGCCGGGAGAGGGATTATTCCTCCAAGGGTGTCGATGTGATGAAGCGATTCGTCGAGCATACGGACGCGGCCGGCGTTGTTGAGAAGAAACCCGAACTTGAAGGCCGAAGTCTTATCATGATTCTGGCGCCCAAGAACGACAAACAATAGCGGATAAAACCGCGCAGCTTACGGGAGGTTATGTATGCGTAACAAAATGAAGTCCCACCGAGGGGCGATGAAGAGATTTAAACTGACAAGCTCGGGAAAGATCAAACGGAACAAAGCGTATAAGAGCCATATTCTCACAAAGAAGAGCGCGAAGCGGAAGATGGGCCTGCGGCAAGCGACCTACCTGACCGGCGCGGATGTCAAGAGAATCAAAGCGGTACTCAGCAAATGAAAGGGGTGAGTTGAATGGCAAGGGTAAAAAAGGGAGTCAATGCGCACAAGAGGCATAAGAAGATACTGAAGCTGGCAAAGGGCTTCTACGGCGCGCGCAGCAAGGTATTCCGCGCGGCGAATCCGGCGGTCATGCGCTCGCTCGCGTCGGCGTACGTCGGCAGGAAGCACAGGAAGCGCGATTTCAGGCGGCTTTGGATCACGCGGATCAACGCCGGCGCGCGGCTGAACGGTCTTTCCTACAGCAAACTGATGAACGGACTGCGGATATCGGGCATAGAGATCAACCGTAAGATGCTTTCCGAGATGGCGATCGCGGACGCCGCGGGTTTTGCGCAACTTTGCGAAACCGCCAAAAAAGCGGCCGGAAAATAGGCGTGTCGTTCGGCGCGCGCCGACCCCTGTGCGAGCGTTCGCGCGGGGGTCGTTTTGATGAGAAAGGAGGGTGCGCGATGCGGTGTCCGTTTTGTGAAAAGAACGATACGCGGGTCATAGACTCCCGTCCCACCGAAGAGGGCTATGCGATCAGGCGGCGGCGCGAGTGCGACTGCGGCAAGCGTTTTACGACCTACGAAAAGATCGAAGAGATTCCGTTGATCGTCGTAAAAAAGGACGGCAGCCGGGAGGGTTTTGATCGCAATAAGATCATGAACGGCATCCTCAAGGCCTGCGAGAAGCGGCCCGTACCCATGGCTGTCATCGAAAAGATCGTTTCGGAGATCGAGCGCGGCCTGAACAATATGATGGAAAAGGAGATGTCGAGCGCGATCATCGGCAAGCTTGTGATGGAACAGTTAAAGGAGATCGACGAGGTGGCCTACGTGCGCTTCGCCTCGGTCTACCGGCAGTTTACGGACGTGAACACCTTTATTTCCGAGATAGAAAATCTGCTCAAGACGACCGGGAAACCGGGGCGTCCGTCGCCGTCCGCCGCGGGGAACGTGAAATGAGTGCGCAAAAAAACGTCCCCGGCGGCGCTGTTGTCTGTCGCGTGGCGATAGACGGGCCTGCGGGAGCGGGCAAGAGTACGGTGGCGAAAGCGGTTGCGGCGCGGCTCGCGATCGAATACATCGATACGGGCGCCATGTACAGGGCCGTCGGTCTCAAGCTGCTCGCGGAGGGAATCGGAACGGGTCCGGCGGACGCGGAGCGGCGCGCGCGCATGCTCGCGGAGACGGAGATCGATTTCACGGACGGGCGCGTCTATCTGGACGGGCGGGACGTGAGCGGCGATATACGCACGGACGAGATATCGCGGATGGCTTCGGCCTGTTCCGCCCTGCCCGCGGTGCGGGAAAAACTGGTGGCGCTGCAACGGGCCATGGGGGAGAGAAAGAGCGTACTCATGGACGGACGCGACATCGGCAGCAACGTGTTTCCGAACGCGGAATTCAAATTCTTTCTGACGGCCGCGCCGCGGGAACGCGCGCGCAGGCGTTTTCTCGAACTGCAAAAGAAGGATGCGCGCATTTCCTTTGAACGCGTGCTGGCGGATATCGAGCAGAGGGATTACGACGATTCACACCGCGCCCTGCATCCCCTCGTGCGTGCGGACGGCGCGCACGAGATCGATTCCACGGATATGTGCGCGGACGAGGTGACGGAATTGGTGCTGGGGATTATCCGCGGTGGTCCCCTTGCCTAAAGACAGGGGATTGGGTGGCGTCGTTCAACGGGAACAATAGGAAGAAAGAGCAAATATGGCGATTTTCAGACCCTTCAAGGCCTTGCGGCCCAAGGCGGCGCTTGCGGAACGCGTTCTCGCGCCGCCCTACGATGTGATGAACCGGGCGGAAGCAAAGGCGATGGCGGGGGAGAACGCGTACAGTTTTCTGCGCGTGACGCGCGCCGAGATCGAGCTGCCGGACGGCACGGGCGCCTACGACGCGCGCGTATACGAACGATCGAGAGAGAATTTGGACGGCTTCGTCCGGGACGGGGTTTTCTTTCGCGATGAAAAGGCGGGGTTTTACATCTACAGGCAGACGGTGGACGGCCGGACGCAGACCGGCTTGGTCGGCTGCGTTTCGATCGACGCCTACGAATCGGGCGCGATAAAGCGCCACGAGCTTACGCGCGTCGAAAAGGAGGAGGACCGCGTCCGGCATTTCGAGGTCTGCGACGCGAACACGGAGCCGGTATTCCTCACCTACCGCGCGAACGCGCGCATCGACGATTTGACGGGCGGCTTTGCGGACGCGCGCCCCCCCGTGTATGACTTCGCGAGCGCGGACGGCGTGCGGCACGCGCTCTGGGTCGTGGACGACAACGCTGTCCGCGAGGCCCTTGTCCGCGCGTTTTCGGAGGTGGACGCCCTGTATATCGCCGACGGGCACCACCGTTCCGCTTCGGCGTACCGGGTGGGGAAAAAGCGTCGCGACGAATACCCGGGCTTCGACGGGACGGAGGAATTCAATTTCTTTATGGCCGTCGCCTTTCCGGACAGGGAGCTTCGTATATTCGATTACAACCGCGTCGTGCGGGACCTGAACGGCCTGTCCGCCGCCGCCTTTCTCACCGCGCTCGAAAGACGCTTCGCGGTCGAAGCGCGGGGGACCGTGCCCTGCGCCCCGCGGGAGAAGCATTGCTTCGGCATGTTCCTCGCGGGCGCGTGGTACGCGTTGCGGGCGCGGGACAACCTTATTCCGGGGGAGGATAGGATCGGCGCCCTCGATGTTTCAATCCTGCAAAACGGCTTGCTGGCGCCCGTACTCGGCATCGAGGACCCGCGTACGGACGGGCGCATCGATTTCATCGGAGGCATTCGCGGACTCGCGGAACTCGAACGCCGCGTGCGCACGGATATGGCCGTCGCTTTTTCCCTGTGTCCCGTGTCGGTCGCGGAACTGCTCGCGATCGCCGACGGCGGCCTGATCATGCCGCCCAAGTCCACCTGGTTCGAGCCTAAGCTCGGCAGCGGACTGTTCGTTCATACGCTGTACTGATACCGAGAGGGCGGCGCGCGCGGAACTTCGGCGCGCGCGGGGGGTTTTGCCCCCGGGACCGGGCGGGACGCTCAGCGCGCGTAGAGTTCCGGCCGGCGCTGGTTTTGCAAGGGTATCTGCGCGCGGAGGGCTTCGAGATAATCAAGGTCGATATCGCCGCAGACGATGGATTCATTCGCGTCGGTCTTGCCGCAGAAGTCGCCCCAGGGCGTCGCGATGCAGGAGTGCCCGTAGGCCGTGTAGGGCGCGTCCCGGTCGCGCGCCGGCGAGCAGGCCGCGAAGTAGATCTGGTTGTCGAGCGCACGCGCGCGCACGAGCAATTCCCAGTGGGCGGCGCCCGTGGGTACGGTGAAAGCGCCGGGCAGGACGATGAGCCGCGCGCCGTCCGCCGCCATGGACGCGAAGAGTTCCGGGAAGCGCAGGTCGTAGCATATGGCGATACCGATCTTTCCGAACGCGGTGTCCACAAGCGTCCTTTGATCGCCCGCCGAGAGGGTCTCCGACTCCATGAAGCGGACGCTGCCTTTCACGTCTATGTCGAACAGGTGAATCTTTCGGTATTTGCCGACCCGATCGCCCCGCGGAGAGAATACATAACAAGTATTGTATATTTTATCGTCGCCGGCGAGTTCCGGTATGGAGCCGCCGACGAGCCATATGCCGTTTTCTTTCGCCAGCTTTGCCATCAGCCGCACGCTCTCGCCCGTCTCATCCTCGGCAAAGGCGCGAAAATATTTATTGGAATAGGGGCAGTTCCATATCTCCGGCAGACAGACCACGCGCGCGCCGTTTCCCGCGGCTTCCCGTATATGCGCGCTCGCGGCGGCGTGCGCCGCCGCTTTTTCGGTGTGCCCTTTCATCTGGCAGAGCGCCAATTTGAATTTCATTCGCGTGAATCCTCCTTTTGTATGCGGGTTGTACGCGTGAACGACGCCGCCCAATCCCCTGCCGAAAGGCATGGGGACCACCGCTTCAACAATTTGGGTGCTTCCCGCGCTCAAATAACGCACGGGACCGTGTATAGAGTCTAACATATTTTTCCGAACAAGGCAATGGCGGCGCTTGGCGGTTTTGTGTTGATATTCGGCGCGTTTTGATATACAATACGAATGAGGTGATTGTTATGCTTAAAAACGCCGTCGATGAAACGGGCGATAGGTCCTGCGAATTTCTGCCCGTGACGGCGCGCGATATGGCGGAACGGGGCTGGGAACGCGCGGATTTCGTGCTGGTCACGGGGGACGCCTACGCGGACCACCCGTCTTTCGGCGCGGCTGTTATCGCGCGGGTGCTGGAAGCCGGCGGCTATAAGGTGGCCGTACTCGCGCAGCCCGCGTGGACGGGACCGGACGACTTTCGCCGTTTCGGGAAGCCGCGCCTCGGATTTTTGATCACGAGCGGTTGCGTCGATTCTATGGTCAACGGATACACGGCGATGAAACGCAGACGGCGGCGCGATGTCTACAGTCCGGGCGGCGCTGCGGGCTGTCGTCCGGACAGGGCCTTGATCGCTTATACGAACAGGGCGAAAGAGGTCTACGGGGATGTGCCCGTAATCCTCGGCGGCCTCGAGGCCGGGTTGCGGCGGCTCGGGCACTACGATTATTGGGACGATCGTGTGCGGCGCTCCGTGCTTCTGGACGCGAAAGCGGACCTGCTCATATACGGTATGGGTGAGAGGGCCGTCCTCGCGGTTGCGGCGGCGCTGAACGACGGCTTTGCCGCGCGCGATATAACTTGGATCCCCGGCCTCGTGTTCCGCTCGCGCGCGCGCCCCGCGGACGCGATCGCCCTGCCCGATTTCGATCGCCTGCGCGACAAGCGGGCCTACACCGAGAGTTTCAGACTGCAATACGAACACGCGGAAAGCGCTTCCGCGCAGAGTTTGGCGGAGCGCTACGGAGAAACGCTCTACGTGGTGCAGAATCCGCCGCAGCCGCCGCTGACGCAGACGGAACTCGATCGCGTCTACGAACTGCCCTACGCGGGGGAAGCGCATCCCGCCTATGCCGCGTCGGGCGGCGTCCCCGCCGCGGAGGAGGTCCGGTTCAGCCTCACCGCCGCGCGGGGTTGCTTCGGCGGCTGCTCCTTTTGCGCCTTGACCGTCCATCAGGGCCGCTTGGTAACGGGCCGGAGCGAGGATTCGCTGCTGCGTGAGGCGCAAAAGCTGACGCGGCGCAGCGACTTCAAGGGCTACATCCATGACGTGGGCGGGCCGACGGCCAATTTCAGGCACAGGGCCTGCCGTCTGCAAGAGACGGGCGCCGCCTGCGAGCGACGGGCCTGTCTCTTTCCCACGCCCTGCCCGCGGCTCAAAGTCGATCACGGAGAATACCTCGCGATCCTGCGCGCGCTGCGCAAACTGCCCGGCGTGAAAAAGGTATTCATCCGCTCCGGCCTACGCTACGACTACCTGATGGCGGACCCGAAACGCGGCGAATTTCTCAGAGAACTCTGCGAATTTCACGTCAGCGGCATGTTGAAAGTGGCGCCCGAACACATATCCCCGCGCGTACTCGCGCGTATGCGAAAGCCCGCCGCGGCGGTCTATGAACGCTTTGCGGCGGAGTACGCCGCCGTCAACAAGACGCTCTCAAAGGAGCAATACCTGCTGCCCTATTTCATCTCCGCCCATCCCGGCAGCTCCCTGTCCGACGCGGTGGACCTCGCGCTCTATCTGAAAAAGAGCGGCTTCGTGCCGGATCAGGCACAGGACTTCTATCCGACGCCGGGCACGCCCGCCGCCTGCATGTACTACACGGGGCTGGACCCTTTCACGGGCGAGGCCGTGTACGTCGCGAAAAGCCCCGAGGAAAGGCGGTTGCAGCGCGCGCTGCTCCACTTCGACAAGCCCGAAAACCGCGCCCTCGTTCGCGCGGCGCTCGCCAAGGCCGGCCGCACAGAGGCCGCCGCGCTTTTGTTTGAACGACGCCGCCAAATCCCCTGCCTTTAGACATGGGGACCGGCGCTTCATCTGGCCGGCGTGGGCTTGCAATCCCCCGGCGGCTATGTTCTGCGGGGCGGCGGGGACGGTAAACTCCTAACCCGCTAAAGCGGGGGAGTTGTCGAGTGGCTCCTTCCAACCGTTTGCAAATGGCGCTAACGGGGATACCCGTTCGCTTCGCTCCGGGCACACGTAGGAGCGCAGAAGCCCTTGTCCCCTCAAAACATCCGTTCAACAATTGAAGTGCGCCTTTGGCGCTTCAATTTTGGACGGAGC
>JAITKU010000235.1 GCA_031278255.1 Eubacteriales Family XIII. Incertae Sedis bacterium
ATCAACGCGATCACCTTTCTGACCGTCAGCTTCACCGTTCCGTTCACGGCGGCGCTGCGCGCGACGCAGCAGACGAGTTTGCCGCTCAAGATCAGCATGGTCGTTTTCGGGATGAACACACTGCTCAACTACACCTTTGTCTACGGCAATTTCGGCGCGCCGGCGCTCGGCGTCAGGGGTTCGGCGCTGGCCACTGCGCTTTCGAGATTGCTGGAACTGTGCCTGATCCTCATCGTCGTGTTCGGTATGCGAAACAAGCTCGCGGGCGCGGCGCGGGAATTCCTGTCGTGGAACCGGCTGCTGCTCAGGCGGATCACGGGCAACGCGCTGCCGACAACGCTGAACGAGACGCTGTGGGGCCTCGGCTCGTCCATGTACAACGCCGCCTACGGGCGTATCGGCGTCACGGCTTTCGCCGCGATACAGGCGGGCGGGACCATCCAGAATCTGTTCATTCTGGCCTGTTTCAGTCTGGGGGAGGCCACGCTGATCATCGTGGGGGAAAAGCTGGGGCACGGCGATCTGGACGACGCGGCGGCAACCGCGAAGCGGATCATGAAAATCTGCGTGCCGGTGGGCCTCGTCGCGGGCGCACTGCTCTTCGCGGCGTCGCGAGCCATCGTCCTGCTGTTCGATCTGACGCCGACCGGCGCCGAATACACGCGGCGCATTCTGATGATCTACAGTCTGTTTCTGGTCGTGAAGATATTCAACGCGGCCCTCATCACGGGCGTGCTGCGCTGCGGCGGCGATACGAAATTCGCGATGTTCGCGGAGGTGGGCGCCGTCTGGTGCATAGGCGTGCCGCTCGCTTTCATCGGCGCGCTGTGGCTGCGCCTGCCCGTCTACTATGTCGTGCTGCTCGTACACATCGAGGAGTTCGTAAAGATGTTCCTGATAGGCGGCCGCTTCCTGTCCGGCAAGTGGATTCGGAATCTCGTGCATGATATAGACTGAGGGGCGCCGTTTCTTTTTCCGTGTTACAATCCAAAGGTTCAAATTTGGCTCCGTTCTAACCACTCCAACGCCGCGCCGGTCCTGACTCGTGTCCGGAACGCTCGCAGACGGGCAAAATCGCGCGGTACTTACGCAGCAGTCTTTTCGTTATCTGATTTTCCCATAGCAAGAAATTCCCAATATCTTGACTTTGCCGGACGGCGAATTATATAATTTTGTCAGAAAGAGCCTGCCAACACAGCCGGCGGGGGATTGCAAGCCCACGCGGGCCGGATGAAGCGCCGGTCCCGGCCCTTCGCCGGGGGACTGACGCCGTCGTCCAAAATCAAAACCGCTCAAACGCCGCTTTGGTCTTGCTTCGCGCAAGGAACGCTTGCGGACGGGCAGAAACGCGCGGTGTTTGCGCAGTAACGGATACAGAGGTTATCGCATGGAGCAGGCCGTCGTCACCAACATCCAAGGCTATTCCATCCACGACGGGCCGGGGATACGCACCGCGGTGTTTCTGAAAGGCTGTTCGCTCCGCTGCGCGTGGTGCGCAAACCCGGAGAACCTCTCGCCGGCGCCGGAACTCGGCTTTATAAAGACGCTGTGCGTAGGTTGCGGCCGCTGCTTAGGCGTGTGCAACTTCGGCGCGATCGTGCGCGGCGATGCGTATCGGATCGACCGGGAAAAATGCAGGACCTGTTTTGTGTGCGCGGACGATTGCGCCGGCGGCGCGCTCGTGCGGTACGGAGAAAGGATGACGAGCGGCGCGGTTTTTGAAAAACTCCGCCGCGACAAGATGTTCTTCGACGCCTCGGGCGGCGGCGTGACTTTCTCGGGCGGCGAACCGCTGTTGTCGCCGGGCTTCGTGCGCGAGCTTTGCGAGAGCCTTGCCGCCGATGGGATCGACGCCTGTATCGAAACCTGCGGCTGCGCGCCGTGGAGCGCGTTTGAAGCGGTGCTGCCCAAGGCCCGCCGCTTTCTCTTCGATCTCAAGCTTATGGACGGGGAGACGCACGCCGCCTACACCGGCAAGCCGAACGCGCAAATCCTCGAAAACGCGCGGAGGCTGGTTGCGCGCGGGGCCGCCGTCACGTTCCGCCGGCCGCTGATCCCGGGTATCAACGACGGAGAAGAAGAAACGGAGAGGACCGCCGTTTTCCTCAAATCGATCGGCGTCCCGGCGCTCGAACTCATGCCCTATCACCGCTTGGGCCGGTCCAAGTACGACGCGATAAACGCGCCGTATAAGTTGAAGCAGTTGCCGGTCCCGCCGCCCGAACGGGTGAACGCGGTTCGTGACGGCTACACTGCCTGCGGCATCGCTTGCATCGTATCAAGATAAGTAAGGAGGAGCAAAATGACTGCCATGATCGACAACGCGCTTTTGGCGCGGATCGACGCGCTTGCGCTGAGCGAGCGCAACACGGCTTGGCGCAAGGCGATGAAAGCCGCGTCGTGGAAGGTGTACGCCGACCGCGAGCGCCGGACCGTGCAGTCGTGGCGCGAAACGGAGGGAGAGGACCTGCAGATCCGCAGGGCCAAGCTCGTCGCGTGCGTACTCGACAACATAGAGATCAAGATCCATCCCTTTGATGAGATCGTAGGCCGCCCGACGCCGGGCGTGATCGGATGCTGCACGGCGATAGACGTAAACGGCGACTACATACCGGGGTTGCGGGACGGCAAGATCGATCTGACGATGGACGCGCGCACGACGCTCGATCCCGCCGATGCGGAAATCCTGCGCGCGAGCGTCGAAACTTTCAGCGGAAAGACGATGCGCGAGGCAACCTACAAAGCGTGGCGGCAGCTCGTGGGCAGCTGGGC
>JAITKU010000239.1 GCA_031278255.1 Eubacteriales Family XIII. Incertae Sedis bacterium
CCGAAGCCCCCGCCGTGTCCGAAATTCCCGCCGCGGGATACGAAAACGCAGACGCGGACCTCGCGATAACGCAGCTTGCGCGCTACAGCAGCGGACACCATGAGGCGGACGGCGGCGTATGTGAGATCGTGGCGTACAGCCCGGCTGCCGGCTATGCCTACGCCGTCAACGGCCAAGACGGTGTGCTGACGGCGATTGACCTGCGCGGACTGTCCTTTGGCGAGGCCGCGTCCGTTGGGCGGCTTGCGGGCGTGGATATCAACCTTGCCGCGCTTATCGAGCAAGACGGCTTCCGCTACGGCGATCTCACGAGCGTATCCGTATCGCCGGACGGCACGCGGCTTGCGGCGGCTGTACAGGCGGCGGATTACGATACGGCGGGCCGCGTCGCGATCTTCAATTTGGGCGCGGACGGCGCCGTGACCTTTGAAGCGGCCTATGTAACGGGCGTACAGCCCGACATGGTGACTTTCGCGGACGCGAACACCGTGCTGACCGCCGACGAGGGCGAGCCTCGCATGGGCTACGGCGCGGGCGCGACCGATCCCAAGGGCAGCGTCACGATCGTGAAACTCGCGGAGAAGAGCGCCAAGATCGTGTATTTTGACGCGTTTGACGCGCGGCGCGCGGCGCTGGCCGCCTCCGGCGTCGTGCTGAAGAAGAACGCCGCGCCGTCGGTCGATTTTGAGCCGGAGTATATCGCCGCCTTGGACGGCAAGGCTTACGTGACGCTGCAGGAAGCGAACGCCGCGGCGGTGCTGGACCTTGCGCAGGGCGCGTTTACGAACGTGTATCCGCTCGGGTTCCAAGATTATTCCGAAATTGCCGTTGACCTCGACAATACATTCGAGTCGGACGGCGGCGCGTATTCGCCCGCCAACTACGCGAATACTTTCGGCGTGCGTATGCCGGACGGTATCGCGGCTTACCGGGCCGGCGGCAAGACCTATATCGTGACCGCCAACGAGGGGGACGCCCGCGAGTGGGGCGGCTATATCAATGAAGCGGAATACAAGATCAAGACGACGAACGGCGTCGAAATGACGAAAAAGGGCCGCTTCCTCACTGCCGACTACGACGGTCTGCCCGGCGTTACGGGCGATAAGAACGGCGTGCATTACGCTTTCGGCTCGCGCTCTTTCTCCGTGTTTGAGGCGACGGGGGACGGCCTCGCGCTCGTCTTTGACAGCGGCAACGACTTTGAACGCCTGACGGCGGACTATCTGCCGGATTATTTCAACTGCTCCAATGACGATATCGAGAAAGACAGCAGAAGCAACAAGAAAGGCCCCGAACCGGAAAGCGTCGCGCTCGGCTCTGTCGGCGGCAGGACCTACGCGTATGTGACGCTTGAACGCATCGGCGGCGTGATGCTGTACGATGTAAGCGATCCGCGGAACGTCGCGTATGTGAACTACATCAACAGCCGCGATTTTGAGAATGTTGACGAGGATGGGATCGGCTTCGACGATTCCGCCGAGGGACTGTGCTTTGTCCCCGCAAACGCGAGTCCTACGGGCGACGCGCTCCTGATCGCCGCCTTTGAGGTCTCGGGCGATGTGTCCGTCTACGCGCTGACATCCGAGACGAGCGACGCGCCCGCCGCGATCTTCACGGTTGCTTTCGACGCGAACGGCGGCCTTGTCTCGCCCGCGACGGCGGAAACGCGCGCGGACGGACGGCTTTCGGCTCTGCCCGCGGCGACCCGCGGCGGCTACGGCTTCAACGGCTGGTATACCGCGGCGAGCGGCGGAACAAAGATCGATCTCGATTACGCGTTTACCGCGCACACGACCGTCTATGCGCAGTGGACCTACGCGGGTTCTTCGAGCGGACCGAGCGGCGGCGCCCTTTCTTCGGGGCAGTCCGAAAGCGCGGCGGCGGGTTCCGATGCGAACGAGAATGCGAATTCGGCCGCGAGTTCGGCCGGCGCGGCGGGCGTGACGAGCTATCCCGACGTACACGCGTCCGCTTGGTATTACGAGGCGGTGAAGGCGGTCAGCGAGCGCGGCTTGATGACCGGCACGGGAACGGGCTTTGAGCCGCAGGCGGACGCGACCCGCGCCATGCTGATCACGGTGCTTGCGCGCGCGGCGGGCATCGATACCGCAGGCGGTGAAACTTGGTACGGCAAGGCCGTGGATTGGGCGACGGCGAACGGCGTTTCCGACGGCACGGGTCTCGGCGACAAGATCACCCGTGAACAGATCGTCGTTATGCTGTGGCGTTACGAGGGCGAGCCCGCGGCGACGGCGCGCGTGAACACCGCCGACGCGGACGGTATCAGCGATTGGGCGCGCGACGCGGCAAGCTGGGCGGTTGAAACCGGCATAATCGAGGGCTATCCCGACAATACTTTCAGACCGCAGAACAGCGCCACCCGCGCCGAGATCGCGGCGATACTCGTGCGCTGGCTGGATAAGTAGGGGACAGAACTTTGCCGGCGGAGGCCGCCCGGGGCGCGAAGCGCCCCGGGCGGCCTTTCGTCCGCGCAGGGCTGTCTTACGGCGGAACACAAAACACCTGTCCCCCTGTGTCATCCGGCGGAACACAAAACACCTGTCCCCCTGTGTCATCTCCCGTGTCACGAGGAGGAATTTTTGTCACGGCAAACCATTGTTAATTTTTTGACAATAATTTTTCGCGATTCTCACAAAAAACCTTTGACTCGCCGGTCCGGATATGATATTATTATAGACTGCCATACGATTCAAGGCCTTTCTGTGTTGAACCGTTGGTTTTGTCTGTTTTGCTTTCGGTTTTTTGAAATCAGAGCGCGCAAACGCGCTTATCACACTGCGACGCCCGCGCGCGAGGCGGCGGGACGATACATCCGGAGGCCGGCCGCCTCGCTTTGAAAGCAGGGCGGTACAGGTTTCATTCTACAGTTTTGAGCGAGGAGAGATCAGTATGCCGGAACCCGTCAAGATCGGCAAAAAGACGCGCATGAGTTACTCGAAGATTCGCGAAGTCGCCGAGATGCCCAACCTCATCCAAATCCAAACGGAATCCTACAAATGGTTTGTCAACGAAGGTCTGAAAGAAGTGTTTGCGGACATTTCCCCGATAAAGGATTATGCGGGAAATTTAGCCTTGGAATTTTTGGACTATTCCCTGAACACGCCCAAGGACCCGCCCAAATACGGGCAGGAGGAATGCAAGGAACGCGATGTCACCTACGCCGCGCCCCTGAAAGTGCGGGTGCGTCTCGTGAATCAGGAAACGGGGGAAGTGAAAGAGCAGGAAGTATTCATGGGGGATTTCCCCCTGATGACGGAGAAAGGCACGTTCATATACAACGGCGCCGAACGCGTTGTCGTCACGCAGCTGGTCCGTTCCCCCGGTCCCTACTATGATGTGACGACGGACAAGTCCAACAACCGCTTGTTCTCGACCACGGTGATCCCGAACAGGGGCGCGTGGCTCGAATATGAAACGGATTCGAGCGAGGTGATCAACGTCCGCGTGGACAGGACGCGGAAACAGCCCGTAACGACGCTGTTGCGCGCGTTGGGCTTCTCCTCCAATAAGGAGATAATCGAACTCTTTGGCGAGGATCCGAGGTTGCAAAAGACCTTGGAAAAGGATCAGTCCTCCAATTACGAGGAGGGCCTGAAAGAGATATACAAGAAGCTGCGGCCCGGCGAGCCGCCCACGGTGGAGAGCGCCAAGGCCCTGCTCGATTCGCTGTTTTTCGATCCGAGACGCTACGATCTGGCCAAGGTCGGCCGGTACAAGTACAACAAGAAGCTCGGCCTGTCGAATCGCATAGAGAAAATGACGGCCGCAGAGGACATCATCGATCCGAACACGGGCGAGATTCTCATCGAGAAAGGCTTGCGTATCGATCGCGCCAAAGCGCTTGAGATCGAGAACGCGGGCGTGAAACACGCGCTCGTGTACGGCGACGACGATTTTGAGGCCAAGGTTATCGGGAACAATTTCGTTCCGCTCGCGAATTATATCGACTTCGACATCGGCGATTTGAAGCTGCCGGACAAGGTGTATTACCCCGTGCTGAAAGAGATACTCGCCGCCGCGAAGAACGCGACCGAGATACGGGAGGCCCTGACCGCGCGCAGGGGCGAACTCTCGCCCAGACATATCATCACAGACGACATCGTGGCGTCGATAAGCTACATATTGAATCTCCTGCACGGCATCGGCGGCACCGACGACATAGACCACCTCGGCAACAGGCGGGTCCGCACAATGGGCGAGTTGCTGCAGAATCAGTTCCGCATCGGCCTCGCGCGGATGGAGCGCGTTGTCAAGGAGAGGATGACAATACAGGATATAGACGTAACGACGCCGCAGGCTTTGATGAACATACGGCCCGTTACGGCGGCGATCAAGGAATTCTTCGGAAGTTCCCAGCTTTCCCAGTTCATGGACCAGAACAATCCCTTGGCCGAGTTGACACACAAGCGCAGGCTTTCGGCGCTCGGCCCCGGCGGACTGTCGCGGGAACGCGCGGGCTTCGAGGTGCGCGACGTACACCATTCCCACTATGGGCGGATGTGTCCGATAGAAACCCCCGAGGGTCCGAACATCGGCCTGATCGGTTCGCTGACCACCTACGGGCGGATCAACGAATACGGCTTCATCGAAACCCCCTATCGCCGCGTCGATAAGGAGAACGGTATCGTCACGGAGCAGATCGATTACCTGACCGCCGACGAGGAGGAGAAGCTGATCATCGCGCAGGCCAATGAACCCTTGGACAAGGACGGTCGTTTCCTGAACCACCGGGTGGCCTCGCGGGGAGAGGGCGGCGAGATAGACCTCGTTTCGCGGGAGAGGATCGACTATATGGACGTTTCGCCCAAGCAGGTCGTTTCCGTCGCCACGGCCATGATCCCTTTCCTTGAGAACGACGACGCGAACCGCGCGCTGATGGGCTCGAACATGCAGCGGCAGGCGGTGCCCCTGCTCGTTTCCGAGGCGCCGATCATAGGAACCGGCATGGAGTATATCGCCGCGCGCGACTGCGGCGTCGTTATTCTCGCGAGGAACGCGGGTGTCGTCACCTACGTGGATTCCATGAAGATCATCGTCGCGCGGGACGACGGGCGCGGCAAGGACGAGTACAACATGCTCAAGTTCAAGCGTTCCAACCAAGGTACCTGTATCAACCAGCGTCCCATCGTTGTCAAGGGGGAGCATGTGGAGACGGGCGAGGTCATAGCCGACGGTCCGGCCACGGACGAGGGCGAGGTGGCGCTCGGCAAGAATCTCCTGATCGGCTTCATGACATGGGAGGGCTATAATTACGAGGACGCCATCATCCTGAACGAACGGCTGATCATGGACGACACGCTGACCTCGTTGCACATAGAGGAATACGAGGCCGAGGCGCGGGACACAAAGCTCGGCCCCGAGGAGATCACGCGCGACATTCCGAACATCGGCGAGGACGCCCTCAAAGATTTGGACGAGGAGGGTATCATCCGGATCGGCGCGGAGGTCGGCTCCTACGATTTTCTCGTCGGAAAGGTCACGCCCAAGGGCGAAACGGAATTGACGGCCGAGGAACGGCTGCTCCGCGCGATCTTCGGCGAAAAGGCCCGCGAGGTCCGGGATACCTCGCTGCGCGTGCCGCACGGCGAAACGGGGATCGTGGTGGATGTCAAGGTGTTCTGCCGCGAAAAGGGCGACGAACTGCCCCCCGGCGTCAATAAACTCGTGCGCTGCTATATCGCGACGAAGCGCAAGATCAGCGTCGGAGACAAGATGGCCGGGCGCCACGGAAACAAAGGCGTCATTTCGCGCGTGCTGCCCGAAGAGGACATGCCCTTCCTCGAAAGCGGCGAAGCCCTGCAGGTCATGTTGAATCCGCTCGGCGTTCCCTCGCGCATGAACGTCGGCCAGGTCCTCGAGGTACATCTGGGGCTTGTGGCCGCGCACAAGGGCTGGTATATCGCGACGCCGGTATTCGACGGCGCGACGGAGACGGACATCGTTCGCCTGCTGAAAGAACACGGCTTCCCCGAGAGCGGCAAACTGCGGCTGCGCGACGGCCGGACGGGTGAGTTTTTCGACAATCCCGTCACCGTCGGATACATGTACATGCTGAAGCTCCACCATCTTGTGGATGACAAGATACACGCGCGGAGTACGGGTCCCTATTCCCTCGTCACGCAGCAGCCGCTCGGCGGCAAGGCGCAGTTCGGCGGACAGCGTTTCGGGGAAATGGAGGTCTGGGCCCTCGAAGCCTACGGCGCCGCGTACACCCTGCAGGAGATTCTGACCGTGAAGTCGGATGATGTTGTCGGGCGCGTAAAGACCTACGAGGCCATTGTAAAGGGAGAGAACATCCCCGAGCCCGGCATCCCGGAATCTTTCAAGGTATTGATCAAGGAGATGCAGAGCCTCGGCCTCGACATCAAGATATTGAGCGAAGAAAACGAAGAAATAGACCTCAAGGAGTCGGTGGACACGGGCGCTTTGAGCATAGAGCGTATCATCGAGATCGAATCCCTGCGCGACGACGCGGACTTCAAGGCGGAGAAGTTTGACGATTTGGCCGACGACGATCCGGAGGAGGATATCGAAGAGGACAACGAAATCACCGGCGACGAGAATTTTGACGATGACGAACTGGACGAGGAGATTTCGGCCGAGGAAGAACTCAAATTCATGGAATTGGAGCTTTCAAAGGGATCGACCGAACGTGAAGAGGATTAGGAAAGGGGAGCAAGGCAATTGCATGAATTGAACAATTTTGAAGCCCTGCAGATCGGTCTTGCGTCTACGGATAAGATCAAAAGCTGGTCGAGAGGTGAGGTAAAAAAACCCGAAACAATCAATTACAGAACGCTCAAACCCGAAAAGGACGGTCTTTTCTGCGAACGGATATTCGGTCCCATGAAAGACTGGGAATGTCACTGCGGCAAATACAAGCGCATTCGCTACAAGGGAATCGTCTGCGACCGTTGCGGCGTCGAGGTGACGAGGGCCAAGGTCCGGCGCGAGCGCATGGGGCACATCGAGCTGGCCGCACCAGTTTCCCATATTTGGTATTTTAAGGGAATTCCGAGTCGCATAGGCCTCGTCCTCGACATCTCGCCGCGAAACCTGGAAAAGGTGCTGTATTTCGCGGCCTATATCGTGCTGGATCCCGGCGACACAGACCTCGTGTACAAGGAAATTCTGACGGAACAGCAGTATCGGGAATACAAGGAAAGATACGGGAACGGCTTCCGCGCGACGATGGGCGCGGAGGCGGTGCGCGAGCTTCTGAATCATCTCGATCTGGACGAACTCGCCGCGGGAATGCGCGAAAAACTGAAAGATTCCACGGGGCAGAAAAAGGTGCGTATCGTGCGGCGGCTCGAGGTGATAGAGGCGCTGCGACTGTCCGGCAACAAGCCCGAATGGATGATCCTGGAGGTGATTCCCGTCATACCGCCGGACCTGCGTCCCATGGTCCAACTGGACGGCGGCCGCTTCGCCACATCGGATATGAACGATCTGTACCGGCGCGTGATCAACCGGAACAACAGGCTGCTCAGGCTTTTGGCCCTGAACGCGCCCGATATCATCGTGCGGAACGAAAAACGGATGTTGCAGGAGGCCGTGGACGCCCTCATAGACAACGGCAGACGGGGTCGGCCGGTCACGGGTCCGGGCGCGCGCCCGCTGAAGTCCCTGTCCGACATGCTGAAAGGCAAGCAGGGCCGTTTCCGCCAGAATCTGCTCGGGAAGCGCGTCGATTATTCGGGGCGTTCCGTCATTGTCGTCGGGCCGGAACTGAAGTTCTACCAGTGCGGGCTTCCCAAGAAGATGGCCCTCGAACTGTTCAAGCCTTTCATTATGAAAGAACTCGTGAGCAACAACTACGCGCACAACATCAAGAGCGCGAAGCGCATGGTCGAGAAGATCAGGCCGGAGGTGTGGGACGTGCTGGACGAGGTGATCAAGGAACATCCCGTCCTTTTGAACCGCGCCCCCACGTTGCACAGGCTGGGCATTCAAGCCTTTGAGCCGGTACTCGTAGAGGGCAAGGCCATCAAGTTGCACCCTCTTGTCTGCACGGCCTACAACGCGGACTTCGACGGCGATCAGATGGCCGTACACGTGCCGCTGACGGTGGAGGCGCAGGCGGAGGCCCGCTTCCTCATGCTCTCGGTCAACAACATCCTGGCCCCCAAGGACGGTTCGCCCATCACGACGCCCACGCAGGACATGATACTGGGCAGCTACTATCTGACACATCCCGGCGAGGACGCGCGAAACACGCCGGCGGAAAAGGGCGACGGAAAGATATTCGCGGATTACGACGAAATGCTCATGGCTTACCGCAACGGCATTATCGGGCTTCACGCGCGCGTGAAAGTCAGGCGCTGCGCGGACGCGGACGATAAGCGCGGCAAACTCATCGAGTCCACGGTGGGCAGGTTCATATTCAACGAGCAGATTCCGCAGAATTTGGGCTTTGTGGACCGCGGGGCGGACAGGTACTCCCTCGAAGTGGACTTCCTCTGCGACAAGAAGCGGCTCGGGCAGATCATCGACCGCTGTTACAGGTTGCACGGCAATACGGAAACCGCCCTTATGCTCGACTACATCAAGGATGTCGGCTTCCATTACTCGACCGTCGCGGCCGTCACGATCAGCGTTTCGGATATGGAAATCCCGGACGAGAAAGAACGGATCGTGGCCGAGGCCGAGCGAAAGATCGGCGATTACGAGGCGGCCTACAGGGGCGGGCTGATGACGGACAGCGAACGCTACGATCGCGCCGTGAAGATATGGAACAAGGCCACGGAGGATGTGGCGGACGCGCTGATGAACTCGCTCGGAACCCTGAACAACCTCTACATCATGGCGCATTCGGGCGCGCGGGGAAGCAAGAGCCAGATACGGCAGATCGGCGGTATGCGCGGCCTGATGGCGAACGCCTCCGGCAAGACGATAGAGATTCCCATCAAGGCGAACTTCCGCGAGGGGCTTTCCGTACTCGAATACTTCATCTCCACGAACGGCGCGCGAAAGGGTCTCGCGGACACGGCGCTGCGCACGGCCGAATCGGGCTATCTGACGCGCAGACTCGTGGATGTTTCCCACAATGTTATCGTGCGCGAATACGACTGCGGAACGGACGAGGGCATAGAGGTCACGGCCTTTCTGGAGGACAAGGAGATCATAGAGCCGCTGAAGCACCGAATCGTCGGCAGGGTGTCGCTGGCGGATATCGCGCATCCGGCGACGGGCGAAATCATCGTCGAGCAGAACGAGGAAATCTCCGAGGACGCGGCCGAAATCATAGAATCCGCGGGCATCGGCGCGGTGGCGATCCGCTCGGTCATGACCTGCCACAGCGAAACGGGTATCTGCGCCAAATGCTACGGCAGGAACCTCGCGACGGGCGAGAGCGTGAACATAGGTGAGGCCGTGGGCATCACGGCGGCGCAGTCCATCGGCGAGCCGGGCACGCAGCTTACCATGCGGACTTTCCACACGGGCGGCGTCGCGGGCGGCGATATCACGCACGGTCTGCCGCGCGTCGAGGAGTTGTTCGAGGCGCGTAAGCCCAAGGGCCTCGCCGAGATATGCGAGGCGGACGGCACGGTCGTTTCGATCACGCCGCGCAAGGACAACAAGATAGAGGTCAAGATACGCGGCGATGAGGAAAGGCTGTACATCATCCCCTACGGCCTGCAGATCAAGATCAAGGAGGGCGATTACATTCACGCCGGCGATCCGATCACGAACGGTTTCCTGAATCCGCACGATATCCTGCGGCTGAAAGGCGTCGAGGGCGTGTATCAGTATCTGCTGAAAGAAGTACAGCGCGTGTACCGGTTGCAGGGCGTCTTTATCAACGACAAGCACATTGAGGTTATCGTGAGCCAAATGCTGTCCAAATACAAGATCGACGAGGCGGGCGACACGTGGCTTTTGCCGGGCAGCATCTACAGCAAGTCGGAAATCAACGAGGCCAACGCGGCCGTTTTGGAGGGCGGGGAACCCGCGGTGGGCAAACGCATACTGCTCGGTATCACGAAATCCTCACTCGCGACGAATTCTTTCCTCTCGGCGGCGTCGTTTCAGGAGACGACGCGCGTGCTGACGGACGCGGCGATCAAGGGCAAGAAAGACAAGCTTTCGGGCCTCAAAGAGAACGTTATCATCGGCAAGTTGATCCCCGCGGGCACGGGCATGAAGCGCTACCGGAATATCGGGATCGATTACGGTATCAATTCGGAATATATGGAATCCTTTCCCGCCTACAACTACGATGAGGACGAGGACGAAGATACCTTGTTTGCGGAGGAGATTCTGGAGATCGCCGACATGCGGGAGGTTGCGGAGAACTTCGCGGCGTCCGCGGAGCCGGAGGAAGCGGAGATCGTGGAGTTGGAGTTGGATTGAAAAAATACCGCTTGCAAGCGAGGGGTATTGTATGATACACTAGACCTCGGTCTGCGATTTCGCGGCCGAAAATCTGTGAAGAAAGGAGAATCGAGAATGCCGACCATCAACCAGTTGGTCCGGGAGGGCAGGGAACGCTCCGTCAAGAAATCGACGGCGCCGGCTTTGCTCAAGGGACTCAACACCCTCAAAAGGACGCCGACGGATCAGGCCGCGCCGCAGAAACGCGGGGTATGCACCTCCGTCAAGACCGTGACGCCCAAGAAGCCGAATTCCGCGCTCAGAAAGGTTGCGCGCGTTCGTCTTTCCAACGGCATCGAGGTAATCGCTTACATTCCGGGTATCGGCCACAATCTGCAGGAACACAGTGTCGTCCTGATCCGGGGCGGCAGGGTGAAAGACCTCCCCGGCGTGCGTTACCACATCGTCAGAGGCGTCCTTGACACCTCGGGCGTGTCGAACAGGGGACAGGCGCGTTCCAAGTACGGCGCCAAGCGTCCCAAGAAAGCAAAATGATCGGGTAATATTGCCGGTTCGCAGTCGAAAGAACCGGACAGTGCCGTGATATAGGGAGGCCGGCAAACGGCCCGCCCAAACAAGTCCCGAGAGGGATACATCACAAGGCGCCCGCGGCAATCCGCATCGATTGTCGAGTACCGATAAACGCAATATAGTTTATGGAAAATTGCGCGGAAACCCGCGCCGCCGCGACAAGCGCCGGCCGCAGGGAAAACCGGGCAAGGAGGGAAGAGAAGTGCCAAGAAAAGGAGGCGCCCCCAAGAGGGAAGTCCTCCCCGATCCCATCTACAACAACGTCGTTGTCGCGAAGCTGATCAACAGTATCATGCTGGACGGGAAAAAGGGAGTCGCGCAATCCATCGTTTACGGCGCGCTTGCGCGCATCGAAAAAACCACGGGGGAGGATCCCATCGAGGTTTTTCAGAAAGCCATTAATAACATCATGCCCGTGCTGGAGGTTAAGGCCAGACGCGTGGGCGGCGCCAACTATCAGGTGCCCATCGAGGTCCGCGCGGACAGACGGCAGACCTTGGGTCTGCGCTGGCTGACGAAGTACACGCGGGCGCGGGGCGAGAAAACCATGGTCGAGCGGCTCGCGAAAGAACTGCTGGACGCGTCCAACAACACGGGCGCATCGGTCAAAAAGAAAGAGGACACGCACAAGATGGCGGAAGCCAACAGGGCCTTCGTGCATTACAGGTGGTAGTGAGAAGCGACGGCGCGAACGGAGTTTCCGCATTCTCCGGCCGCGCCGTTGTTTTTT
>JAITKU010000132.1 GCA_031278255.1 Eubacteriales Family XIII. Incertae Sedis bacterium
AGCGGAGAGGCCTTTGCCGACGTAGCCGGGGACGCGTACTACGCGGACGCGGTGATCTGGGCGAGCGCGAACGGCATCGTCACGGGAACGGGTGAAAACAGCTTCGCGCCGGGGGACGATATCACGCGCGAACAGCTTGCGACGATTCTGTACCGCTACACAGGGGCGCTCGGATCGGATGCGCGTGAAAACGGAAGCATAACGGCTTTCGCCGACGCGGACGAGGTGTCGGCCTGGGCCGAGGATGCGCTCGGCTGGGCGGCCGCCATCGGCCTGATCCAAGGCCGGGGCGACAACACGCTCGCGCCCAAAGCCGCGGCGACGCGCGCCGAAACCGCGGCCATACTCGAACGCTTTCTTGAAAGCCTGCTGTAGGCCCCGCCCCGCGCGCGGCTGACCGGCAACGACAAACAAGGGGCGACGGCTCGCATACCCTTTCGGGTCCGCGTTTTCGTCGCCCCTTTCTTTCGGACAGGCCGCCGGCCGGCCGTGTCATTTTGTATATCTTCGGTCCGTCTCCACCCAGTCGATATCGCCTTTTGCTTTCGACCAGCCCAATTGGGCGGCCTCCATAAGGGAACGCAGTTCCTCGTTGTCCTCCGTGGGCGGCTTCTGTTCTTTCAGTCGCGCCATGCCCTCGGGCGTGCAGTAGTCGATCATGCGCCGCATTTCGCCTCGGAGGATGTCCTCGCGGTTTTCGTAGGGGATCGAGATGACTATGCCCTGTCGTATGCTCTCCAGAATCGCGCGGCCCACGTCGCGTATATCCATGCCGCGCGCGTTGTGCTTCCGGTAGCCCTCCAGGGCTTCCGGGCTTTCGTAGTAGCCGGAGTTCCTGAGGTTTTCGGGCCGCGTCAGGGAGGCTTCGTGGATGTTCGTGTTCATGTTGCCGGGGCAGAAACAGGTGACGCCGATACCGTAGGGCTTCAGCGCTTCGTAATAGGTTTCCATCAGGTTGATCACCGCGGCCTTGGCGCAGGAATAGGGCGCCGTGGTGCTGCATGGCCCGAGACCGCCCAGAGAGGCGACGGCGACGATATGCCCGCCCAGCCCCGCCCGGATCATGCGGGGGACGAAAGTCACCATGCCGTTGATCACCCCGCCGAGGTTCACGCCCACAATCCAGTCGTAGTCCTCGTAGGTCGAGGCCTCCGCCGGGCCGAAAGCGTTTACGCCCGCCGTTTGGATGAGTATCTGCGGCGGCGTTCCGTAGACGCGTTCCGTTTCGTCCGCCGCGGCGATGTAGGCCGCGCGGTCCGTCACGTCCAGACGGATGGGGTGTACATCCGCGTTCTCGCGCTTGAAATGCTCCATCGCGCGGTCCAGATTGTCCTGTCGCACGTCGGCGATAACGACCTTGCAACCCGCTTCGGAAAATATCTGCGCTTGCCCGAAGCCGGCGCCGGATCCGCCGCCCGTGATGAATGCCACTTTGTCTTTAAAATCTTTCACTGCTTTCTCCTTTGCTTGCGACTGTCAAAAATCGGATCAACCCTGCGCTTTCTTATCGGGGTCCACCCAATCCGCATCCTTGTTCGCCATGGCGAATCCGCCCGTGTCGAGTTTGCGCGGCGGCGCGTTCTTTTCCTGCGCGGGCGGCGGCGCGATCGGTCCGGCGGCGGCCACGTCGTATCCCTCGCGTTCGTTCTTCATCCGCAGAAGCTCGGCCCTGCGCGCGGGCGTATCCCTGCGCGCGGCGAGTTCCGCCTCTCCGCCCGGATACGCGAGATATTTGAAGCGTTCGAGTTCGATTTCCACCATGCGCGGTCCGTCCTTGTAGGGGATTACGAGGAAGAGATCGTTCTCGATACCCTCCTTGAGCCGCTCCGCGAGTACGCGCGGGTCCATGCCGTGTTCGTGAATGGATGCGAGGAATTGCTGCGTCTTTTCCGTGACGTTATAGCCGGTGTTCCTCAGATTTTCGGGACGGTGCAGCGCGGTTTCGTAGATGTGCGAGCGGATGTTCGCGGGGCAGATCGTCGAAACGCCGATGCCGTAGGACTTCAGCGAGATGCGATAGCTCTCCATGAGATTGAGGACCGCGGCCTTTGCCGCGGCGTAGGGCGCCGTCACCGGACCCGCGCCGAACGCGCCCCACGAAACCGTTGCGGCGATATGCGCCTCCTCCTTGCGCGCGTAGGCCCTGATCATGCGCGGTACAAAGGTGACAAGCCCGTTCACGACGCCGCCGAGACATACGCCCATAACCCAGTCGTAGTCGTCGTAAGAAGAGGCCTCCGCCGGGCCGAATACGTTTACGCCCGCCGTGTTGACGAGCAGGTGGGGCGGCCCGCCAAAGATACTTTCAACCTCGTCCGCCGCTTCCGCATAGGCTTCGCGGTCCGTGACATCGAGCCTTATCGCGTGGATAGGCGCGTTTTTCTCCTTGAAGTACGAGGCGGCTTCGTCGAGCCGGTCCTGCCTAAGGTCGGCAATGACGACTTTCATGCCCGCCTCGGAGAATATCTGCGCCTGTCCTAAGCCCGCGCCGGACGCGCCGCCTGTGATAAATGCTGTTTTTCCTGTGAAGTTTTTCATGTGGCGCTCCTTTGTTCAGCCGTCCGTCCGCTTCGCGGGCGTCGTTTCGCGCACCCGCGCGGCGGCGAGCAGCGCGCGTTTTACCATCGTCCTTGTGAGTTGCAGTTTGTAGGCGTTGCTTTCAAAGGCCTGCGCCTCTCGCACGGCCGCCTGCCCGGCTTCTTCCGCAAGGGTCTCGTCTATCGTCTTTCCCGCGATCGCCCGCTCCGCGTGAACGGCCCGGTACGGCTTGGGCGCCACCGCGTTCAGGCAGATTCTCGGCTGTTCGCCGCCCACGGACACCGCGCAGTTGACGATGGGGAAGTCTATGGATTTTCGGAAAGCGAATTTCACGAAAGCGCTCCCCGTCCCGCTCGCGGGTTTTTCGATCCTGATTTCCGTTATGATCTCGTCGCGTTCCAAAACGGTGGAGGACGGCACGTTTACCGCGAAGAAATCCTCCGCCTTGATCTCGCGCCTGTCGGTTATGATCGACGCGTCGAGCGCGATGAGGGCGGGCGCGAGGTCGGAGGGGTGTACGGAACAGCAGCCGCAGTTCAGACAGCGGCGCGCCTCGTCCGCGGCTTCCTCCGCCGTCGGCGAGAGGGAATCCTCGAGGTCGAGGCGCCGCTTTTCGGCGTCGAGTTCGCGGAGTTTCAGCGCGCGCCCGTTTTGTATGCCTTTCGTGTCGCGCCGGCCCGGTTTTGCCCCGCGCGCCGCGCTTCGCGCGCCGCCGTCCACGCCCATATAGCGGTTTATGCCGTCCGCGGCTTTCCGTCCGCTCGCCACGGAGCCTATGACGGTCGCGGGACCCGTCGCCGCGTCGCCGGCGGCAAAGACGCCCGCCCGCGAGGTCATGCCGCTCTCTTCCGCGATATCGATCAAGCCCCGCCGATTCAGCTGTAGCAGGTATTTTTCTCCTATAAAGGAAAGATCAGCCTGTTGGCCCACCGCCATGAGGATGTTTTCCGCGCCGACGAACATCCTTGCGGTCTCGTCGTAGAGCGGGTTGAAAGCGCCGTTTTCGTCGATGACGCGCAGACAGCGCTTGAGTTCCATGCCCTTTGGCGCGCCGTTCTCCTCGATGACCCTCGACAGGCCCAGGGACGGCAGGATTCGGATCCCCTCGGCCTCGGCGCGCGCGATCTCTTCCGCGCTCGCGGGCATAAGGTCCCGCGCTTCGAGGCAGACGAGCGTCACCTTGTCCGCGCCGAGGCGCTTTGCCGTGATCGCCACGTCCATGGCCACGTTGCCGCCGCCGGCCACGAGTACCTCCGCGCCCACCTTGCCCGCCATCCACCTGCCGATGTCCGTGAGGAAGTCGAGTCCGAACACCGTGAGTTCTTCTCCGGCTATGCCGAGTACCGGCCGCTTCCACGCGCCCGTCGCGAAGCATAGTGCGTCACAGTCCCGCTCCAGCGCTTCGATCGAGAGGTCCTCGCCCGCCCGCACGCCCGTGCGAAACGCGATACCCATGCCCGCGAGGGCGCGGATGTAGCGGCGCACCGCGTCTTTGGGCAGCCTGTAGGCCGGGATCGCGTACATGAGCATACCGCCCGCTTCGTCCTTGGCGTCGAAAACCGTGACGCTGTTTCCCGCCTTGCGCAGGAAATAGGCGGCGCTGAGTCCCGCGGGCCCGGCGCCGATCACGGCGACGGATTTGCCCGTTTTTGCGGTCGGCGCGGTATAGAATCGGTCCGGATGCTCCGCGATGTAATCGCCGACGGCGCGTTCCGCGCCGCCGATCAGCACGGCCTCGTCCGTCAGGCTGCGGTTGCAGGCGCCTTGGCAAAAATGCGCGCACACGCGTCCCGTGATCGCGGGCATGGGGTTCACTTCCAAGATGGCGCGGGCGGCCCCGTCAAGGTCGCCGTCGCGCAGCATTTCGAGATACGCGGGGATGTCCGTCCCGGCCGGACAAGCCCGCGTGCAGGGGTTTGCGCCGGTTTTGACGCTGCCGAATACGGAGTGGTAGCGATGATCGCCGAGCAGGGCAAAGCATTCGTCGCCGCCCTTGCGCAAGCAGTTGAAGCGATTCTCCGGTTTGCGGAAGTACCAGCAGCGGTTCATCTGCGCGATGTTGCCGCCGATGGTCCCCATATCGCGGATATGCGGCGTCGCGACGGCCCGTGCCGCCTGCGCCAGCGCCGTATAGTTTCTTCGCACCGCGTCCGATTCGGCTATATCCGAGAGGCGCGCGAGCGCGCCGATCCGCAGCGCGCCCTCCTCCTCCCGTACGCGGTCCAGATCCTTTACGGTCTTGAGGTTGACCACGCGCTTCGGATATTCCGGGAGGATATTGTCCTTGAGCGTGCCGAGCAGTTCCGTTCCGCCCGCGTTCAGCTTGGCTTCCCCGCCGCCGAGCGCAAGGACGGCCTCCGCCACGGTCCGCGCATTGCTGTGTTCAAATGCTTTCATGGTCGTTACGCCTTTCCCAAGGCTTTGAGTACCTTGTCCGGCGTCGCCGGCGGGTCTACCCAAACGCCTGTCGCGTTGTGTATCGCGATGATTACGAGATGTGTGTTGGCGAGGGAATGGCTGATGCCGTTTGCGCCGTAAGCCGCGTTGCCCGCGCGCGTCTCGAGGAATTTGCGCTCCACGGGCGGCGTGTCGAGGATGGTCGGCTTCTTGTATTCGATCATATTCGCGTTGAGCTTTACGCCCGTGCGCTCGTCGTAGACGAAATCCTCAAAAAGCTGACAGCCTTGACTGAAAAACATCACCTGATCGATCTGGCTTTCCAGCGAGGTCGGGCGCAGGACTTTGCCGGGATCGGCAACCACGCAGAAGCGCAAAATCTCAACCTCTCCCGTTTCCGTGTCAACGGCCGTTTCGCAGAAAGCCGCGTTCATCGTGTCGAGTTTCAGCCCCATGCCTTGCGTCCACAGGGCGGCGGGCGGGCGGCCCTCGTAGGTCGCGACGATCTGCCTTTGCACGGCGTCTTTCAGCGGCAGCGCGCGCGCGGGATCCGCTTTCACGAACACCTTGCCGTCCGCCATATCGAGGTCCGCTGGCCCCGCGCCTTTGAGCGGATTCGGTCCCCTCGGGGCGAAGCCGCCGTGCATACTCGGCGGCGGCGGATTCTCCGCCTCGTCCGCGGCGGCCTCGAGTATGCGCTGTTTCAGGATGTGCGCGCATTCTTTCGTGACCCAGGCCGAGGCCGTCGTTCCGTCCGCGCCGCCGCCCACGGGGGTAAAGGGCTCCCTGTAATCAAAATCGATCGAGACGGCATCATAGGTAAGCCCGAGTTCCTCCGCGACGACCATGGCGTTGCATTCCACCGCAAAGACGCCGAAAATCGGGCCTTGCGTCGGCAGACGGACCACGCCGTCGCGCAGTTCCAGCTTGCTGCGATAGGACGTGAACGAATGCCGCGGGCACATCTGGTAGCGGAAGCTCGCCCCGTGCATTCTCCCGTCCGGCAGACGCTTCGTCCCGGCGGGATGGTGTTTCAGGGCCATCAGCTTCCTGCCCTCTTCTATGCACGCGTCGAAACTCGGGACCCGGCCCGCGTCGTCCTTGCCGTCCGGCCCGTGCAGATTCAGGCGCGCGATGTCTATGGGATCAGTTCCTAATTTTTCCGCTATAAGGTAAATCGCCGTCGTCACAGAATCCCAGTTGAAAGGGCAGTGCTGGCCGCTGACGTACATCATGCCCCGGTT
>JAITKU010000204.1 GCA_031278255.1 Eubacteriales Family XIII. Incertae Sedis bacterium
GCGCCGTCTGTTTTTTTTGTTGAAATTCAAATCTTTTTTTGTTCATGTAACAATTTAGAAAATGTGTTACATCGGACCCCCTCGGGGCGCGGCGGCGGAAAAAGAACCGCGCGCGTCGCAAAAGGAGGTGTACGGCACCGGTGAAAAAGACGGCGGGAGAAAGCGAAGCCGGGAGTTTTTTTGAACGTGACGGGCGGAGATCACGCGACGCGGCAGGGCACAATCACGCTGACGGACCGAAAGGCGGCGCGCGGGGGAAGAGGGAGACGGTGAAGAAAAAGGCGATGAAAACGGGCGTCCGCGTCCTCATATACGCGCTTACGCTCGCGGCCCTCTGCCCGCTCCCGGTCTACGGGACCCCGGACCTTTCCGAGTACACAAAGCCGAGCGAACTCGTGCAGTCGGACGACGCGATTGGCAAGGCTTGGGCCGAGTACATAGTCGAAACCGCCGGCGCGGAGACGGAGACGGAGAAGATCCGCGCGATCTACGCCTGGTACACGCGCAATATGGAGTATGACCACGATATCGTGCTGCGCGTGCGCGACCTGCCGGCCGCCGAGCAAATGCGCCGCGTGCCGAGATACGACTACCTGAGCGTACTCGCCGCAGTGGCGGACTACGCCGCGGGCCTACGCGAGGACAAGCCAAAAAACCTGTGCGGAGGCTACGCGTACGGTGTGGCGGGCAGTCTGCGCGCGCTCGGCATCCCCGTGAAGATAGAGATGGGCAGGGTTTCGCGGACGGTGAAGAAAGGCGAAACCTACTTCGATGAGAACGGAAAACAGCGCGTTTCCAAAGGCAAGGGCGAAACGCCGTACAGATATTACAACGGGCGCTGGATCAAGCTGGCGGATGCGCACGCGAGACTCTCGATATGGGACGAGACGAAGGGACGGTGGATATCGGCCGATCCGGCATTCGATTCCGTATCGGGCGACGATTCGTACTTTGACATGAGCGCGGCCAAATACGCGAATCGGTGGACTTTTCTCTACGTCTCGTCCGAGCGGATGCCGCTGTTGTGGAAGGAGAATCCCCTTCCGGACGCGGAGATCGCGCCGCCGCCCGCGTTGCCGGCGGAAACGCGATGATCCGAGAAGTTCCCACGGACGAGGGGAAATGGTGGGAAGATATATTGGTTACTGTCTGAACGAACGGGAGGGCGATCATCATGAAATACGCGCATACATCCAAAATCTTCATCGTCAACTTGATGAACGATCAGAACGAGACATGGCAAGGCACGGTCACGCTGATCGACCAAAAGGCGACGCGGACGACGAAACTGCCCTTGCCGATTTGCGCCGGCATGGGAGGCGCGGACATCATGTCGACCGGCAAACAAACCATCCCTTTCAGAAGTCTGCTTGAATTGATCCATTTGATTGACAGCACGCTCGAAGAGAACAAGAGCGACGCACGCACGGAGGTAAAAGACGCAATATGAAAAAGGTTCTTCTCGCGACTGTGGCGACCATACTGGCGATCACCGTGGGCTTTGTGGGCCACGGCATCTATAAGAGCGTTTCCGCGAACTCCGAATTCGAGGACGCGGGCTTCGTCCTGCTCGGCGACGGAACGGAAGCCAAAACGCTCGCTTTCGAGCGGGGAGAAAGCTACCGCGTATCGCGCGGCGGCGGCGTTTCTTTCAAGACGGCGCGGGGTACGCGCGAGAGCTTCCCGCGGGACAGCTTCATCCGCTTCGACAACGGAGACGTGCTGTCGCTGACGGGAGGCGTGCTGCTGGACTTCGACGATCTGTCCGACAACTTCATCAACAACTACTACATATCGGCGGGACTGCCGATCGCGCGCGCCGGATCGGCGTATACGGCGCGGACCTCCGCCGGCGAACTGCGCTTCGGGGAGAATGTCTGGAAGCTTTCGGACAGGAAATACCTGATCCAGTCGCCGACCCTGACCGTGCGTTTTTCGGACCAAGACGAACGCCCCGCGACCGAATACGTCATGGTGAACATCACGGAAGACGGTCTCGCGCAGTTGCTGACGCAGGAAAACCTCTGGACGACGCTTTCGCCCGAAACCCACATCGAAACGGCGGGAGGCGTGCGCGTCTACCCGATCACGCAGCTTGTGGACGACGGCAACCACAAACTTTCCCTCGCCAAGCTCGCCGTGAACGCGGACGATCCGATCGTGCTCACAAAGGACGAGACGCGCCGCCAGATCGTGCCCGAGCTGAACATCACGACCGTCGACGGCGAGGACGGCGAAAACGGCGAAAGCGGAGAAGCGGGCCAAGGCGGCGACCCGGGAGCGATCGGCCAAACCGGCGAGATCGGCGTTTCGGGCGTCTCCGGAGACGAAGGCGAAGGCGGCGAGAGCGGCAAGGGCGGCGAGAGCGGCAAGAGCGGGCAGCAGGGCGCGGGCGGATCGGCGGGCGCGGCGGGCGCGGCGGGCGCCTCGGGCGCGAGCGGCGCCTCGGGCAACAACGGCGGACGCGGCGCGCAGGGACAGAGCGTCACGAGCACCAGCAGCACGAACAGCGTGCTGCCGAGCATGACGATCGCCGAGTGGAACGTCACGGCGACGGACCTGACGGCGGCGCTCAAGCTCGACACGGAAACGCTGGACTTCTTCACGGCGCTCGTGGATCACATCGCCGAAAGCGACGGGCGGGAGGCTCTCGCCAAGACCTACGCGGCGCGCGTATACATCCGAAATGAAGCGACCGGCGAGGTCTTTTACTGCTATCAAACCGATTTTGAGTACGAATTGCCGGACTGGATCGAGAGCGAGGACAGTTTCGATTATGAT
>JAITKU010000231.1 GCA_031278255.1 Eubacteriales Family XIII. Incertae Sedis bacterium
CGGGGCAATTTTCTTCTTCAGCGGCGACGGACGGGGGCCAAGGCCCCTGTCCGTCGCCGTTTTTTGCGGTGACGGAAAAACAGGGGAAGGCCTCGCGGAGGGGGGCGGAGGGGGCACGCGAAGAAATTTCGCACTATACATTGAACGACGCCGCCCAATCCCCCAGCGAAAGGCCGGGACCGGCGCTTCATCCGGCCCGCGTGGGCGGCGCGTGAAAACGCAAGAGCAAAACTCTGTTGCGTGACCGCGTCAAAACCTGTATACTATAGACATGGCAAAAACCCTGTTTCACCGAAAAAAAACACCGGGACCGAGCGGCTTCGTTCCTGCTTTGTCGCTCATCTGCATAGTGATGGGTTCCGCTCTGTTCCTCTGCTTCGATACGGCGGAGGAACCGGTTGCGCCCGCGTTCGTTTCCGGGGCGCCGCAGGAGGTCGAACCCGCGGAAGCGCCTACGGAGGCGATCGAAGAAGCGGAAGCGGCGGCCGGCCCTCCCGAGCCCGCGCCTCTTTCCGTACCCGCGGCCGCAAAGACGCCGAGAGAGGCGCCGGAAACGCCCGCGGAGACGGTCGCGGAGGCGATCGACACGCCGTTCGCGGGCGATGAAACGTTTGCGGGGGGCGGACAAATCCCCGCCGTCACGGCGGCGTCGTCCGCAGACGAAAAAACACCGACGGCGGCGCGCGAAGAGATTCCGCCGCCCGGCGCGGTGGATGTCGCCGAGATCGACGATTACTTTTCGGACGCGCTCTTCATCGGAGCCTCGCGGACGCAGGGCCTTTTGCTGTATTCCAATCTGGGCAACGCCAGTTACTACGCGGCCAAGGGCCTGACGGTGGACCAAGTGTTCAAGAAGCCCGTCGTCGAGTCCGAGGACGGCAAACTTACGGTCAGCGACGCCCTTGGGCGCCGGGCTTTCGGCAAGGTCTACCTGATGTTCGGCCTGAACGAACTCGGATGGAACAGCGCCGATAAGTTTATCGAAACATACGGTCTCGTACTCGACAGGGTCAAGGAGACACAGCCGGACGCCGTGATCTACGTGCAGTCCGTCATGCCGGTCAGCGCGTGGAAATCCGAAAGGGACGCGGTACACAACAACCCCAATATCGAACGCTGCAACGAAAGGCTCATGCGACTTGCGGAAGAAAAGAACGCGATATATCTGAACATAGGCGAGAGCGTGGCGAATGAGAACGGGGTCCTGCCGAACGAAGCCTCCTCCGACGGCATCCATCTAAATAGAAAATATTGTGTAAAATGGGAACAATATCTAAGGGCGCACGAGATATGAGAATGCCTGTATCACCGCGCGGACGCGCAGGCGGCGGCGCGATCCAACGCTTTGTTTCGCTCGCGATCGCTTTGCTCTGCGCTTTTACGCTCGCGGGTTGCGGCGGCGCCGGGAACCGGGCCGAGGCGGAACTCGATATGCGCCGTTTGGCGGAAGCGTTGCTTGACGGTATCGCCTTTGACGATCAAATGGAAGAGGCTTCCGATGGGGCCTTTTACGCGCTGTATGCCGTCGATCCCTCGGATGAATCCGTGGCGGGCTTCGTGCTTTATACGAGTACGGGGGCGACGGCCGAGGAGGTGGCGATCATCGAGGCGCGGGATGCGGCAGACGCGCCGGCCGTCTTGGAAGTCGCGCGCGCGCGCGTCGCGTGGCAAAAGGCCGAATTCGAGGATTATGCGCCGGGGGAACGCGCGAAGCTGAACGATCCCGTACTCATGCGCGCGGGGAGATACGTCATACTGTGTCTGTCAAACGACAACGCCGCGGCGGAACGGATCATCGAGGATTTCATCGAATGAAGAACGGATTGACGGCCGCGGTGTTTCTCGTCGCGCTGTTTGTTTTCGCGGCGGCCGGTCTGCTCGCGCCGCGACAATCTCATTCCGCGATCGAGAACCGGGAACTGGCCGCGATACCGGTCCCCTCGGCGGAAAGTCTGGCCTCCGGCCGATTCACGGAGGATCTGGACCTGTATCTGCTCGACCATTTCCCGCTTCGGGACGCGTGGGCCGGTCTCGGCAGCGCGGTGGATTTCGCGCTCGGCCAAAAAGACAACGGACGCGTGTACTTCGGCGCGGGCGGCCGGCTCTTCGCGATGGACTCTGTCGATTTCAAGCAACTCGATACAAATCTCGGCTACATCCGCAGCTTCATCGAAGCCGTTTCCTCGGCATATCCGGAGCTTTCCGTTTCCGTGCTTCCCGTGCCGTCGGCCCAAAACATAGCGGGCGATATGCTGCCCGCGTTCGCGCCCGTGAGCGATGAGGGCGAAGCGATACGGCGGATACGGGAGGGTCTCGGCGACCTTGCGCTCGTGTGCGATCCGACGGAGGCCCTGTCGGACGCGTATCGATCGGGGGCGCAGCTGTATTATCGCACGGACCACCACTGGACCGCGCGCGGCGCATATATCGCGTACCGCGCGTGGGCGAAGCGCTGCGGACGCGCGGCCTCACCCGAAAGCGACTTTGCGGTGTACGCGGTATCGGAGGAATTTTACGGTGTGAACGCCGCCAAGGCGGGTCTGCCGTGGACGGCGCCGGATCGCATGGAGGTGTTCGCGCGAAAGGACGCGCCGCCCGTCAGAATGACCGTCGAAACCGGCGGAACGGACGCCGGCGCGATCCGCGTCACGGACAGCCTCTACGACGCGAGCTTCCTCGCGGAACGCGACAAATCCGCGTATTTCTTGGGCGGCAACAATCCCGTCGTCACGATCGACACGGATGCAAACGATCGTACCCTGCTGGTCCTGAAAGATTCGTTCGCGCATTGCTTCGCGCCTTTTCTGACGGCGCACTTTGGACGCGTGATCCTCGTGGACCCGCGTTATTACAGAGACGGACTCGCGCGCTTCTTCCGCGAAAACGAGATTACGGACCTGCTCTTCCTGTACAGCGCGGTGCAGCTTTCAAACGATCGGAATCTGTTCTATTTGCAATTGCAATAACCGCCGCCCACCCCATCCACACTCCCACCCAGCGGCAGGACCGCAAAACGAAGCCCTTTGCGAAGTCAAGAAAGTCAAGAAAGTTGTTTCGGCAACTTTTTTCTTTGTTATTGACCGTTCCGAAAAAGCTTGCTATACTGATTGCGACAGATATTGTTCGTCAAGCTTATGTGCATACAATTTAGGGAGTTGTTTCAGGAGAGGAGATTATCATGAAGTTCAAAAAGATGACGCTCAACATCAATGGAGCCGATCGAACGTTCATCTGCGATCCGGCGCGGGATACGCTTGCCGCGGTGGTGCGCAGACTCGGCCTGACGGGGACCAAGGTCGGCTGCGGCACGGGGGTCTGCGGCGCTTGTTCCGTGATCTTGAACGGTAAGGTGATCCGTTCGTGTACGCGAAAGATCGCGTCCGTAGAGGAGTACAGCGAACTGATCACGATCGAGGGCATAGGCGCGCCAAACCGTCTGCATCCCCTGCAGGCGGCGTGGATGCACGGCGGCGCCGTGCAATGCGGCTTCTGCACGCCGGGTTTCATCGTTTCCGCGTATCAACTGCTCAGGGAGAACGCGAGTCCGACCCGCGAGGACGTGCGGGACTGGTTCCAAAAGCACAGGAACATCTGCCGCTGCACGGGTTATAAGCAGATCGTGGATGCGGTAATGGTCGCCGCAAAGGTGCTGCGCGGCGAATGCGACATAGAGGATATCAAGCTGAAGCTGCCCGAGAACAAGGAATACTACGGTTTGCCGCTCGTGCGGCCGGCGGCGCTCGCCAAGGTCTGCGGGCTGGCCGACTACGGCGACGACATAGAACTCAAAATGCCCGACGGCACGCTCCATGTGGTCATGGTGCAGCCCAAGCTTACGCATCACGCGAAGATTCTCAAAATCCATACGGAAGAGGCCGAGAAATTGCCCGGCGTTTACAAGATCATCACGAGCAAGGACGTGATCGGCTCGAATCGGCTGAACATGTTCCAGTTCCTGCCGCGCACGCTCACCACCGAACAGACGCACATCCTCATAGCGGAGGATAAAATCTTCAATTACGGCGATATCATCGCGCTTGTGGCCGCGGATACCAAGACGCACGCCCGCGAAGCCGCCGCAAAGGTGACGCTCGAATACGAGCAGCTGCCGGAGCTTTTGAACTATCTCGACGCCGCCATGCCGGACGCGGTGCGCGTCCACGAGGGCCATCCGAACGTCTGGTCCTACCAACCCACGGTAAAGGGCGCGGGCCACGATACGCCGGCCCTGTTCGAGGAAGCGCCCTACGTGGTTGAGGGCAGCTTCTATTCGACGCGGGAACCGCATATGCCGATAGAGGGTGACACGGTGCAGGCCTACTTCGACGAGGACGACATCCTGACGGTACAGTGCAAGGCCCAATGCGTATACGCGAACATAGGCGACATCGCGGAGGCGACCGGCCTGCCGCCGGAAAAGGTGCGCGTCATAGAGAATCCCACCGGCGGCACTTTCGGCTGGGGTATCGCGGCGGCCACCTACTCGCTGGCGGCCATCGCGTGCATGGCCTGCGACAACATGCCCATCGCTTTCTCCATGACCTACGCGGAGTATATGGCCTACAGCGGTAAGCGTTGCCCCTCCTACATCAACTCCCGTCTGGCCTGCGACAAGGACGGAAAGATCATCGCGGCGGAATGGGACAGCGGCGTGGATCACGGCGCCTACAACGAACTCGGCGACGACCTCATCACGCGCATCGCCCGCTTCATGTACTTCCCCTACAATGTGCCGAACGTGCTGGGTCTGGCCAGGGTTGCCTGCACCAACCATTCCTACGGGACCGCATACAGGGGCTACGGCTCGCCGCAAGCCTATACGGCTTCCGAGGCCGTCATGGATATGATGGCGGAGAAGATCGGACTCGATCCCTTTGAATTCCGCCGGCGGAATATCGCGCGGCCCGGCGATCTGAACGTAAATTCCTATCCTTTCAACATCTATCCGATGGAAGAGATCATGCAGACCATGAAGCCCCTCTACGAAAAGGCGCTCGCGGAGGCGAAGCAATACGATACGCCGCAGAAACGCCGCGGCGTGGGCATTGCGTGGGGCGGATACAACGTCACCGAGGGCACGGCGGACCAATGCACCGTCGCGCTGGAACTCCGCGAGGACGGGAAGTTCGTGAAGTACGACACGTGGCAGGATCAGGGGCAAGGCGGGGATATCGGCTCGCTCATGGTGACATTGGAGGCGCTGAAGCCTTTCGGCGTCACGCCGGATGATATCGTTCTGATCCAGAACGACAGCAAATTCTGCCCCGATCACGGCAGTTCCGCATCGAGCCGTTCCCATTTCATGAACGGCTGGGCCACCAAGGAATGCGCCGACAGGCTGTTTGAGGCCATGCGCAAGCCCGACGGCAGCTACAGAACGCACGCCGAAATGACGGCCGAGGGCATTCCGACCAAGTATGAACATCAGGTGCTGAACAGCACGCACAACCTTACGGATCTGGACCCGAACACCGGCATCGGAAACCCGACCCCCGAATTCACCTACGCCCTCTTTCTGGCGGAGGTGGAGGTGGATACGGCGACGGGGAAAACCACCGTGCTGCGCTACACCTGCGTGGACGATGTGGGCGTCATAGGCAATATAGACGCGGTCAACGGCCAAGCCTACGGCGGCATGTCGCACACGATCGGTTTCGCGCTGTCGGAAAACTACGACGATGTCAAGAAGCACAGCACTATGGCGGGCGCCGGCATTCCGACGATCAAGGATATCCCCGACGAGTTGAATGTGATCCACCTCTGCACGCCCAGGGAGATAAACCCCTTCGGCTCGTCCGGCGCCTCGGAAGCCTACCAGTCGAGCGGGCACATGGCCGTGATCAACGCGATCTATAACGCGACGGGCGTGCGCGTCTACGAGCTGCCCGCCTCCGCCGATAAGGTCAAGGCCGGCTTGGCCGTTCTCGCGCAGGGCGGGAAGATCGAGCCGCCCAAGAAGTATTTCCTCGGCTCCGATTTCTATGAGGAGATGGAGAACATCAAGAACAATCCGCTGTAGGACGGCGAATCGGTTTTGTTTGAATTTTGAAGTGCGCCTTTGGCGCTTCAATTTTGGACGGAGCCAAAATTGAACGACGGCGTCAGTCCCCCGCCTCTACAGGCGGGGGACTGACGCCTATGTTTTGAGGGGCGGCGGGCGAAGCCCTTGTCCCCTCAAAACATCCGTTCAACAATTGAAGTGCGCCTTTGGCGCTTCAATTTTGGACGGAGCCAAAATTGAACGACG
>JAITKU010000255.1 GCA_031278255.1 Eubacteriales Family XIII. Incertae Sedis bacterium
CGCAAGGGCGTTTTTCAGCCGATACAGCGCCCGCGTCAGCGTCGCGCGCGGGCAGGCGATGTTGACGCGCTGGAAGCCCGCGCCCTCCTCGCCGAACATCGTACCGCCGTCCAGCCAAAGCCCGGCCTTTTGCACGATCAACGCGTCGAGCGCGTCGGGCGAGAGTCCGAGTCCCCGGCAGTCCAGCCAGACCAGATAGGTGCCCTCCGGCTCGACGAGCCGCAGCTGCGGCAGTTCCTCCCGCAGGAAATCGCGCAGGAACGACAGGTTGCCGCTGAGATAATCGCGCAGCGCGCGCAGCCAGTCGCCGCCCGATTCGTAGGCGGCGCGGCAGGCGGCAAGCCCGAAGATATTGATTTCGTCAAGGCCCGCCCTGTGCATTTCCTCGCTGAACTTGCGGCGCAGCGTCTCGTTTCGGATGATGATGTTCGAGACCTGAAGCCCCGCCAGATTGAAGCTCTTGCTCGGGGAGGTGCAGGTCACGACGCTGTCCGCGAGTTCGTCCGAGAGGCGCGCGAGCATCGTGTGTTTGTGGCCCGGAAAAACGAAGTCGCAATGGATTTCGTCGGATACGATCAGGCAGCCGTGCCTTTGGCAGAGCGCGCCGAGCCGCGCGAGTTCCTCCCGCCGCCACACGCGCCCGACGGGATTGTGCGGGCTGCAGAGGATGAAGAGCTTCACGCGTTCCCTTATGAGTTTGCGCTCAAAATCCTCGAAATCGATGCGGTAAGCGCCGTTTTCGAGGAGCAACGGACTGTTGACGATCCTGCGCTTGTTCAGCCGGATCATCCGGGAAAAGGGATAGTACACGGGCCGCTGTATCAACACGCCGTCGCCCTCGTTCGTAAACGCGCGCACGGCCGTCCCGAGCGCGCAGACGACGCCCGGGGACTGCACGATCCATTCGCGCTCGATCGCGAAGTCGAAGTGCGTCGAAAACCAGTCCAAGCTTGCCCCAAACCAGTCGTTCTGCGGCATCGAATAGCCGAATATGCCATGCTCCGCCACGGTATGCAGGGCCGAAAGCACGCAAGGCGGCGCGCGGAAGTCCATATCCGCGACCCAGAGCGGCAGCAGATCGTCCGGCATACCGCGCGCCGCCGCAAAATCGTACTTCAGGGAGTTGGTGTTTCGGCGCTCTATGATTTCGTCAAAATTATATTCCATTGCGTGATGTCCTTCGTATAAAAACGCCGCCGCGCAAGTCGATACGGCGGCCCCGCGCGGCAATCGCACCGGATCAGGCGAGGGCCTGTTCGAGGTCCGCAATCAGATCGTCAACATGTTCGATCCCGACGGAGAGCCGCAGCAGCCTGTCGGTAATGCCCCGCGCGACGCGCCGGTCCTCGGGTACGTCCGCGTGGGTCTGGAGCAGCGGATAGGTGATCAGCGTCTCCGCGCCGCCGAGACTTTCCGCGTACAGGATCAGCCGCACCCTTTCCAGCACGCCGCGCGCCGTTTCGGGGCTGTCGGTTTCAAAGGAGATCATGGCGCCGAAGCCCGAAGTCTGTTTCTTCGATACGGCAAGGGACGGATGGCTGTCGAGGCCGACGTAGTGGACGGCCGTGACCTTGGGATGCGAAAGCAGCCGGTTCGCGATCAGAACGGCGTTGTGCTGCGCCCGTTCCATGCGAATCGCGAGGGTCTTGATACCGCGCGTCAGCAGAAAGGAATCGAAAGGCGACAGGCAGGCGCCCGTCGTCTTGTGCAGGAAGCGCAGACGCTCCGCCATGGCCGCGTCCGCCGTCACGAGGAAGCCGGCCAGCGTGTCGTTGTGCCCGCCGAGGTACTTGGTGCCGCTGTGCGTAACGATGTCCGCGCCCAACTCCAGGGGTCTGCAATAGTACGGCGTCAAAAATGTGTTGTCCGCGATGAGCAGGATATCCCGCCCGCCGATGCGCGCGCGCAGCGCGCCGATGTCGCTCACGTGCATCATCGGATTGCTGGGCGTTTCGACGTAGATCGCCCGCGTGCGGTCCGTGATCGCCTCCTCCACGGCGGCGAGGTCGGAGGTGTCCGCGTAGCGGACGCGCAGGCCGTTTTTTGTCGAAATCTTGTCAAAGAGGCGTATGGCGCCGCCGTAGAGGTCGTCGGAGGCTATGATGTGATCGCCCGGGGAGAACAGTTCCATCAGCGCGGCGATGGCGGCCATGCCGCTGGAGAAAGCCAGCGCGTCAACGCCGCCCTCGAGCCGCGCCAGCAGTTGTTCCAGATGTTCGCGCGTCGGGTTCTGCGAGCGCGTGTAATCGTAGCCCGTGCTTTGGTTGACGCCGGGGTGGGCGAAAGTCGCGGTCTGGTAGATGGGAGGGCAAACGGCGCCCGTCGTATGCGTGCGGTCCGTCGCGCCGTGGATGCATAAGGTTTCCGGTTTCATTTGTATTGTGTTCCTCCGCAGGCGAAATGCCAAAAGACGCCCGGAGGCCCCGCAAGGCCGAATTTCTGTTTTATTTGCGGCGCCTTCCCCCGTGCGGTCCCGTTTTACAGGTTCAGCATGAAAGCCTGCTGCGTCTTTTGCTTGTCCGAAAAGTCTAAAATTTCCTGTAGCGTGATCTCGGAGAGACGGGAGCGGAGCGTCGCGTTGAGCGGCTCAAACACGAGGGATTGCAGGGCTATTTCGATCTCGGGCACGCTGTCCCCCACCGTGTTTTCCGTCTTTTCCGTCAGGCTCGATTCGAGCGTCGTCAGCACGTCCCACGCCGTAATCTTAGACGGCGAGCGCGCCAGTTGATAGCCCCCGCGCGGACCCTTGACCGACAGCAACAAGCCCTCCCGCTTCAGTTGCGAGAACACCTGTTCCAGATAGATTTTGGATATGCCAAGCTCCTCGGAAATGCTGCTGACGGTCACATTTTCTTGGCTCTGCGCTCTCTGCGCGATTACCGTAATGGCGGCAAGCGCGTAGCGACCCTTTACCGATACTCTCATTGTAAATTGCTTTCTCCTTTCTGAACGACGCCGCCCAATTCCCTGCTTTTGGGTATGGGGACCCCCGCTTCATACTGCCCGCGTGGGCTTGCAATCCCCCGGCGGCTATGTTCTGCGGGGCGGCGGGGACGGTAAACTCCTAACCCGCTAAAGCGGGGGAGTTGTCGAGT
>JAITKU010000018.1 GCA_031278255.1 Eubacteriales Family XIII. Incertae Sedis bacterium
AAAAACCCATCAAGAATGTGAACGCATACATGCGATCGGCGACGATCATGGAATTGCCGATCAAATACGCCATAACAGCGAATATGAGCAACCGGAGCGGCCTGAGCTTCAGCACCTGCCCGTAGTCGCGCGCCAGGGCCCTTAGCGAGAAGCCTTGGGACCTGTCTCCGAGGCCGATCGACGACTGTTCGCGCACGGACAAGCCCGTATAGAGTATGCAGCCGCAGGACGGCGCCGCCACGATCACGGTGACGCAGAGCCACGCGGCCGCCTCGCTCAGCCCGATCGCGCCAAAGCCCTCCACGGCGACCGTCGGTACGACGTTGCCGAGGATAAAGCCGACGGTATACATCACATAGGCGTAGGTGCGTATGGTGGTGCGGTCGTTGTAGTCCGTGGCGATCTCCGCGCCCCAGGCCAAATGCGGGATGAAAAACGCGGCAAACAACATCCAGAAACCGGCGCCGAGAAGAAACAGAACGGCGATGCGCGGCGGACCGGACAGGGGCAGCTTCGTGAACATCAGGCAGACGAAAAACCCGAGGGGCAGGGCGGAAAAGATTACGAACGGACGCCTCCGGCCGAGCCTGTGCGCAAAGCGGTCGGAGCAGATCGCGAAAAACGGACTCGCCACCGCCTGAAACATGGCGCCGACAGCCGTGACGGCCCCCGCCGCGGCCGGGGGAACCCCCGCGACCGTTGTCAGATAGAACAGCCAAAAGGTATTGGCATAGGAGTACATCGCGCTGTCGCCGGCGCTCGCTGCGGAATATTTTAACAGGGATGAATTCTTCATACTTATAAAAATAACATACCTACATGGTATGCACAAGCACTTTATAGAGAATTTTTTTCGGCGATGTTTTCTGATTATTTCGACAAGTAGGAGGCGTGTATGGATTTTCATTTCGACAAGCTATTCCACAGCGGCAAAATCTACACGATGAACGCGCCGGGCGAGACGGTAGAGGCCCTCGTGGTACACGACGGCAAAATCGTTTTCGCGGGCACAAACGAGGCGGCGGCAAGCTACCCCGTCGCGGAGAAAGAGGACCTTGGAGGCCGCGTCGGCATACCGGGGATCTCCGACACGCATATCCATCTGTTGCTGGACTGCAACAACAAGAGCTATGTCCCGCTGAACAAGGCCCGCAGCGTCGATGAACTCGTCGAAACCCTGCGCGCGGCGGACGACGGCGGAAGCGACCTGCTCATGGGCTGCGATGTCACCATGTCGGACCTCGCGGAGAACCGCTACCCGCACAGATACGAACTCGACAGGGTATCCGCCGATCGCCCCGTCGCCGTCGTCAGCCACTGTCTGCACGTGACCATGGCGAACAGCAAGGCCCTCGAAATGGCGGGCCTGACGCGGGAGAGCGCGGCGGGCGACGCCTGCGTCAGCTTCTACGAGGACGGGGAGCCGGACGGCATCATCCGGGAAGAGGCCTACGGGAAATATTTCGCGCCGGTCTTGGAAGGTCTTTTTATCGACGCGAAGTACAGAAAAACGCTTCTGGAAAAGCATATCGGCGCCTACGCGCGGCAGGGCTACACGACGCTGCACGCGATCTCATCCTATCCCTCGGTTCCGCCGATCGAATATTTTGACCAGTATTACGAGATGGAACGGGCGGGAACGCTGCCCGTCAGGGTTATCATAAACTCCGCGTACTTCCCCGACACCCTGCGCGCGCAGACCGGCTTCGGCACGGATATGGTAAAGGCCGGCGCCAAGAAGATATACCTCGACGGTTCCCTCGGCGGGCGCACGGCCGCAATGCTGGAACCGTATTCCGACGCGCCGGGCGAAAAGGGCAGCCTGTTTTACACGGCGGACGAATTGGCCGCGCTGTTTCGCGAGGCTTACGACAGCGGTATAGAGGTGTCCGTACACGTGATCGGCGACGCCGCGATGGAGACCGTACTGACCGCCGCGGAGGCGGTCTATCCCGCGAGTGACGAACGCTGTCCGGAAAAGCGCCTCGCGGCCGCGGGACTGCGCAGACTGCGCGTCATACACGCCTCGATAGCGCGCCCCGATCAGATCGACAGACTGCGGCGGCTGCCCGTCATACTCGACGTGCAACCGAACTTCATACATTCGGACGGCCCTTTCGTGACGGACCGGCTCGGGTCCGCGCGCCTGACACACTTCATGCCGCTGCGCGCCTACATCAACGCGGGCCTGATCCTCGCGGGCGGCTCCGACGCCCCCGTCGATCCCCCTTTGCCTTTCTTGGGCATGGAATGCGCCGTCACGCGCAGGAGTACGGAGGGCTTCCCAAAGGAGGGCCTGCTTCCCGAGGAAGCGCTCAGCGTCTATGAGTCCGTCAGCATGTACACGCGAAACGCCGCGTACTGTTCCGGTGAGGAGAAGATCAAGGGGACGATCTCCGCCGGCAAATACGCGGATTTCATCCTGTTGGACAAGGATATATTCGAGATCGAGCCGACGGAGATACACAATGTCGGCGTTCTGAAAACCGTGGTGGGCGGCAAGACGCGCTGGGAAAAGCAGGGCGGCGCCTGAGACGCCAAACGGCCCCGCGTCCCGC
>JAITKU010000036.1 GCA_031278255.1 Eubacteriales Family XIII. Incertae Sedis bacterium
CGTCCAAAATTGAAGCGCCAAAGGCGCACTTCAATTGTTGAACGGATGTTTTGAGGGGACAAGGGCTCTGCCCGCCGCCCCTCAAAACATAGGCGTCAGTGGGGGATTGCACCCGCCACTGACAGCTTGGAAAGCCAGAACCCGCCGCCTGTAGAGGCGGGGGACTGACGCCGTCGTTCAACGCGCGCCGGCCCGAAAGCCCGCCGCGGCCTCCGCCGGAACGGCGTCCATGCTCGACAGCACCGTTTTTTCCGCGTCCGGGGCCGCGTCGCTTTGCCTGTCCGCCTCGTCCGCGTTCGGAAAGAAAAACAGAAAAGCGGCGATCAAAAACAGCAAAAGGATGATCATATGGATCGCCTTTTTACTGAAGCCGCGCGGCGGCCTGTCGTCATAATCGAATTTTCGAGGCTCCCTTTCCTTGTAATACATGCGTCCTCACGTCCCCCGGCCCGCGCGCGGCGGCGTCTTGGCTCCGTTTGAATTTGAGCGCGGGAAGCACCCACATTGTTTATATTCGCACGCTCACATTGGGCTGCGCGTAGCGCACGGCGACCGCCATATCGTGCAGTTCCCCCGGCGTATACGGGGATCCGGCCTCCGGCGCGTTCACATCCACGACGCGAAGCGCGCCCTCCCCCGTCACGGGTTTGTAGAGCTGCAGCACAAAGCGGTCGAGCCGCGGCAGCGACTCCGCCATTTCCGCGAGTTTTCGCGCCGTAATCTGCGGGATCACCGTCACGCGCACCTCGTAGGCGATGCCGCCGGCGGAGAGCAACGCAAGGCTTTCGAGAAGCCCCGCGCCGCCCAGAGCGCCCGCGCCGCAGATCGCGTCGTACAGGGAAAGCGGCGCCTTGTAGTCCACGGCCGCGAAGTCGATCAGCCCCTCTTCCAGCATGACGCGCAAGACCTCCGGCCTGCTGCCGTTTGTGTCGAGCTTGACGCGATAACCGAGTTGCTTCAAACCGCGCGCAAACGCATACAGGCCCCCCTGCAGGGTTGCCTCGCCGCCGGACAGCACAACGCCGTCCAAGAACCCGCGGCGTTTTTGCAAAAAGGACATGATGAAATCCGTGCTTACAAGCGGCGGGTCCTTTAGGATATGCCTGTTATGGCAATAATAACAATCGTAATTGCAACCGGCGAAGAAGAGTACCGCCGACAGGCAACCCGGAAAATCGATCGTGCTGCTCCTCTGCAAACCGGCGAAGCGCAGACTTTTTTCAAAGGGCAGTATGTTCATGGCGCGCGCTTTCATCCTGCAAACGGGTAAAAACGACGTGGGCTTCGACTGTTTGCGCGGCGGCCCTATTCGCTTATGCCCTGTTCCGCGATAACATATTTCTTCCGCTCGTCGTACTCCGTCTTTTTGCCCTTGTGGTAATGCTGCACGGGGCGCAGGTAGCCCACGACGCGGCTCCAGACCTCCGTGTCCGCGCCGCACGCGGGGCAGGCAAAATGCTCGCCCGCGATGTAGCCGTGCGCGTTGCAGATCGAAAAGGTCGGCGTCAACGAAATATACGGCAGCTTATAATGCGTAAAGGTCTTTTTGATCAGACTCTTCGCCACCTCGATATCGGGGATGCGCTCGCCGAGATAAAAATGCAGCACGGTGCCGCCCGTATAGAGGCTTTGCAGTTCGTCCTGCAGATCAAGCGTCTCAAATATATCATCCGTGAACCCGACGGGCAATTGGCTGGAATTCGTGTAATACGGCGTCTCCCGCGTGCCGGCGCAGATGATCCCCGGATACTTTCCGCGGTCTATGTTGGCGAGGCGGTAACTCGTGCCCTCCGCCGGCGTCGCTTCCAGATTGTAAAAATGACCCGTCTCCTCCTGAATCCGCGCGATCTGCTCACGCAGGTAGCGCATGGTGTCTATCGCGAATCTCTGACCCTTTTCGCTCGTCAAATCGCTGCCGTCGCCGAAGAAATTCAGACAGGCCTCGTTCATGCCTATAATGCCGATCGTGTTGAAATGGTTGTACCAGAATTCCCCCGTGCGCGCCTTGATGTTGCGCAGATAGTGCGCGGAATACGGATACATGCCGCGCAGCGTCTGATTCTCGATCACCTTGCGTTTGATCTCCAGGCTGTTCTTCGCCACGTTCACGAGCCGCCAAAGCCGCGCGCGGAATTCGACCTCGCTCTTCGAGAAATACGCGAGCCGCGGCAGATTGATCGTCACCACGCCGATGGAACCCGTCATGGGGTTGGAACCGAACAGCCCGCCGCCGCGCTTCCTGAGTTCTTTCGTGTCCAGCCTGAGCCGGCAACACATCGAAAGGGCGTCCTCGGGCGAGAGGTCGGAGTTGATGTAATTGGAGAAATAGGGAATGCCGTATTTGCACGTGATCTCCATGAATTTGTTCACGACGGGGCTGTCCCAGTCAAAATCGTTCGTCACGTTGATCGTCGGAATCGGAAAGGTAAAGACGCGGCCTTTCGCGTCGCCCTCCAGCATGACCTCGCAGAACGCCTCGTTGAACAGGTCCATCTCGGCCTGAAATTCGCCGTAGGTCTCGGGCATCAGCTTGCCGCCGACGACGACGGAGCGATCCCGAAACGTGCGCGGCGCCACGATATCAAAGGTCAGGTTTGAAAACGGGCATTGAAAACCCACGCGCGTGGGCACATTGATGTTGAAGATGAACTCCTGAAGCGCCTGCTTGATCTGCTTCCTGTCGAGCTTGTCGTAGCGTATGAAAGGCGCGCAGTAGGTGTCGATCGAGGACCAGGCTTGGGCGCCCGCCGTTTCGCCCTGGGTCGTGAACGTGGAATTCACGATCTGACCGAGGAAAGCGCGCAGATGTTTCGGCGGCGAGGATTCGACCTTGCCGCTGACGCCCCCGAAGCCGTCCGTCAACAGCTGCTGCAGGTCCCAGCCCGCGCAATAGGGTCCGAAGAAGCCGAGGTCGTGCAGATGGATATCGCCCTCGATGTGCGCCTGCGCAACCTCGTGGGGGTAGACCTCATGCAGCCAATACTGCTTTGTAAAGGTCTCGCGCACGTAGTTGTTCATGCCGTTTATGGACTTTTGCGTATTCGCATTCTCCTGTATCTGCCAGTCTTTATCGTCCAGATAATCGGAGAACATCTGTATGGTGGCGCCGATCAGCGCGTTGCTCTCGCGCGCCCCCCTGCGCTTCTCACGGTAAAGAATGAACGCCTTGGCCGTCTTTGCGTGGCCGTTTTCGATCAACACCTTCTCGGCCGCGTCCTGAATATCCTCCACAAAGGCCGTCCCGTCGGCGTCCTTGGGAACGATCTCCGCCACCTGCGCGCTCAGCCTGTAGGCCAAATCGAAGTCATTGCCGCCCACCGCTTCCGCGGCCTTGTAGAGCGCCCACGCGATCTTCTCTTGCTCAAACGGCGCCAGCTCATTGTTTCGCTTCCTTACCCTTGTGATCATAACGGCAAATCCTCCGGCAACAAAAAATTCCAAGCATCCCGATATACCATATCATCCTTTTTATACCGGATGCTGTATAAGGGTCTGCGGCTCCATGCTATATATTGTAATGGCGCAGAGGGCCGATGTCAATTGGAAATCAAAAATAAATCAAGTTTTGTACGGTTTCCTTAATTGAAAAGGGCAACGCATCCCCCGGCGGCTGTGTTCTGCGGGGCGGCGGATTCTTCGACGCAGGGGAGGGAGTATTTATGGAAATCACACAAAAACTCCCTCCCCTGCGTCAAGGGCGGTGAGACCGCTTCGATCGAAACGCGGCGCCGCGGCGCGTCAGACCGCGTTCGTTTGGCCGTGTTCTTCGAGCCATTTCTTGATCTGCCCGAAAGATTCCTCGCTGATCACGTGTTCGATACGGCACGCGTCCTGCGACGCGACTTTCCGGTCCACGTCCAGGGCCTCAACGAAAAAACGCGAGATCAGGCGATGGCGCTCGTAGATACCCTCCGCCGTCTGTTTGCCCATCTCCGTCAGATGGATGTTGCCGCTGTCGTCGATCACGATATAGCCCGCGTTTTTCAGTATGCCCATAGCGCGGCTGATACTCGGTTTCGAGAAATTCAGCTCCGTGGCAACATCGATCGACCGCACGTGCCCCCGCTCTTTTTGCAAAATCAGAATCGTTTCGAGATAGTTCTCGCCGGACTCGTAAATCTTCATGCCCGCGCCTCCCTGTCGTTTCCCGCCTTTCCGCGGACGAAGCCCCTCGTCCGGCGGAACGGCAAATACATCAAATACATCGGTCTTGTCGCTTGTTATATACAAGCATATACGTTTTGTGGCGGGTTGTAAAGTTTTTTTTGCATCCGCGGTATCGTGAAAAAAATTCGCAAGAAAAAAATTGTTACCTGTTGACAACTTGGATTAGCGGATGTAAACTTATTATGGATGTATTTTTTATCGGCAACGCGGTTTTACAGGAGGAGCCTCATGCCTCTCAGTCTGCTCAAATCCGGCGAATCCGGAACCGTAAAAAGGATTACGGGCAAGGACGATACGAAGCGTTTCCTCGAAAGCCTGGGCTTTACGGTGGGCGTGTCCGTCAGCGTCATCTCCGAAATCGGCGGGAATATGCTGCTTTGCATCCGGGATACGCGCATCGCGCTGGATCGGAATATGGCAAGGCGCATCGTGATCTGACGCGCGGAACGCGGCGGCGCATACGGTTCGCCGCTCTGTTTGCGCATGTTTTTGGCAAAGGAGAATCGCACCATGCTGACTTTAAAGGAAGTAGC
>JAITKU010000055.1 GCA_031278255.1 Eubacteriales Family XIII. Incertae Sedis bacterium
GCGCCTTTTGCAAACGGTTGGAAGGAGCCACTCGACAACTCCCCCGCTTTAGCGGGTTAGGAGTTTACCGTCCCCGCCGCCCCTCAAAACATAGGCGTCAGTGGGGGATTGCACCCGCCCCCGTCACGCGCCCCCGCGCCCGTTTCTTACAGTATACCGCGCGCGCCCATATTTTTCAATGGGAAAAATTTTTCGATCCACCGTCCGGTCGGCGTCGTTTGATCGCAATGAGGCATCCAAAATTGAAAATCACTTACCGAACCGCCAAAAGACCCGCGATGGGGGAATAATTACAAGGATCAAAAACAGCAAAAGCCCCGGCAAAGTGCGCCCCGATAAAGTATAATAAACTTATGACGGTATTTTGCGCCGCCGCACCGGGCGGCAGACATCTCCGAAAGGAATAAGAACAATATGCTGGATATAAGAAGCGATGCGGAAGCGATATTGAACAGCATCGGCGGTTTTCTGCTGATAGACAACAAGGAGCGTATCGTTTTCATGTGCAAAAGTCTCATTGAGGCGGTCGGTTTGGATTCCCTCGAACAGGTCAAGGGGAAGCGGCTTCGCGACGTGATCGCCTGCAATATGACGTACCGGGTACTCGAAACCGGCAAGCGGCAGATCGGCGTAAGCTACCACGTACCGAACGGCACGATCACCTCCAACAGCTATCCGATCTATCGGAACGGGGTTTTGATAGGCGCGCTGGAATACGATGTCTTTGAGGATGAAACGCTCCTGCACGATTTTTTTGAAAAGCGGTCCGCAAAGAAAATGTCGCGGCCGCCGGGCGACGCGCGGCGCGACACGCGGCGGCACGAAAGGTATTCCCCGGACAATATCAAAGGCTCGGGGGCCGTGATCCGAAAGCTGAAAAACGATATCCGCCTGTGCGCCAAGAGCGATTCCACCGTTCTGATCAGCGGAGAAACGGGCACGGGAAAGGAAATGATCGCGCGCGCCATCCACGCGGCGAGCCGCAGGCGCGCGTTTGAATTCATCGAACTGAACTGCGCAACCATCCCGGGCGATCTCTTCGAGTCGGAGCTGTTCGGATACGAGGAGGGCAGCTTCACGGGCGCGAAAAAGGGCGGCAAGCCGGGGTTGGCGGAACTGGCGGATCGAGGCATCCTGTTTCTGGACGAGATCAACGCGCTGCCCATACATATGCAGGCGAAGCTGCTGCGCTTTTTGCAGGAGAAAGAGATACGGCGCCTGGGCGGCGGCTTGTCAAAGCCCGTGGACGTGCGCGTCATAGCCGCCACCAATGAATGCCCCGTGACACTTGTGCGGCAGGGGCGCTTCCGGCAGGACCTGTATTATCGCTTGAACGTGCTGGAAATCGTCGCAGAACCCTTGCGAAACCGGAAAGGCGATATCCCGGAACTGGCCCGTTGCTTCATCGACAGTTTGAACGCGGTGTTGGAGGGGGACCCGGAACGCCGCGAGGTGCTGTCCATCGACAAGGACGCGATGGAACGCTTGCTGGACTACGATTGGCCGGGCAATGTGCGCGAACTCAGAAATGTGCTGGAACGCGCCATGAACCGTTGCTTGGGTCCGACGCTGACCCCGGCGCATTTTGACGATTTCCCCGCGAGGGACCCCGCAGTACTTGTGCCCGGAGTTTGCGAACGGGTACTTGTGCCCGGAGCTTGCGAACGGGTACTTGTGCCCGCTTGTCCCGATCGGCCGGTCGGGGGCGCCTGCGAACGGGCGGCGGATACGGCGCCCTCCGAAACGGACGCCGGCTCTGCGAGTCTGCGTGAGATCAAGCGCGATACGGAAATCCGCGCGATTCACGATCTCTTGTACGTGCAAGGTCTCTCCCGGAAAGACGCGGCCGCGAGCCTCGGCATTTCCAGACAGATGCTTCATCGCAAGATCAAGAAATACGGACTCGACGCGGCGCGAGAGGGGGATCGGTAGCGATTTTCGGCAAAGAAAGCCGGCAAAGACATGCGCGGCGGCGCGTTTCAGACCGGCGGACCGGCCGCCTTTCGCGGCGGGATCGCAAGGAGAAGCAAGGTCGCGAGCAGACTTGCGACCGCGACGGCGGCGCAGCTTCCCCAGCCCGCCGCCCAAAAGCCTTTGAGTCCGAAGAATACGCCCACGACGAGCGGCGCCGCCGGCATACCGAGATCGCCGACCCCTCCGCATATGCCGGTCACGATGGGCACGGCTTTCGCTTCAAACAGTTCGGGCAGGATGGGGTAGAACGAGCCAAGCCCCCAAGACGCGGCAAAGGAGAAGAGGAATACGGCGACGAGGAAGAAACGCAGACCGCTCATATCGCCGAACGCGATGAGGTAGGCGGCGGCGACGGTAAGGACGTGCCCGGCCGCGAACACCCCGATCCGGGCCGGCGCCTTGCGGCGCGTTTTCGCGGCCAGCAGATCGGAAGCCTTTCCGGAAACGACGCAAGCGACGAAGATGCCGGCCGTGACCGCGCCCATGATCGCGCCGACATCCATACTGCCGTAGCCCAAAGCCTCGCCGAAGATGGGCATATCGACGGTGATGGCCTGCATCGTAAAGGTCGTGGCCAGAAAACCGACGGACAACAGGGCCGCCTGAAAGGCCCCGTCCGTGAGTTTGTCCCCCCTCGCGCCGCCGGACGCCGACCGGACTTCGGCCGCGCGGGCGGCTTTCGGCGCCGTCTCCCCGGCGGTCAGCAGCCAGACGAGGCAGAGCGCCGCCTGCACCGCGGCCAAGGCGTAGTAGGAGGCGATCCAGTCCCATTTTTCGATGATTACGGCTGCGAAAGCCCCGCCTATCCCGCCGCCGCCGTAAAAGATTCCGTTGAATACGGCGGTGGCAATGCCCGCGTTCTTTCCCTCCGCCCGTCCCAAGATGATCGCGAGCGATACGGGGAAGAGGATACTGGCGCTCCCCTGCAGCACCTTTACGGCCATCAGCAGGGGAACGGAGCCGATATGGGGGATGGCGAGCAGGGGCAGGATCGCGGCGATGTTTCCGTAGAGAAATACGGAGCGCGCCCCCAGCTTGTTGTACAGAAAGCCGGAAAGCAGCATGGCCGATACGATACCGATCGATTTGACGGTCTCCCCGGTGAGCAGGACGGCCTGCGGGATCCCCGTTGCCGCGGACAGGCGGGAAATCGTAACGGAGAACTGCGGAAACCCGGCGGCGACGGCGCAGCCGACGAAAGCGTTGATCAGAACGATGTACCAAGTCCTTATGGCGTGAACGCGTTTTTTGTCCGTATCGATCATACCGTGAATCCCCTCCGATCTTTGCGCTCCCTGCGCGGTCGCACAAAGCTTGCGTGTAAATTTTTATTTCCAAAGTCGCGCGCCGCGCAAATAAAGGTTTACGCCGCGCCTGCCGCGAAATCGCGCGGAACGGCTTGCCGGCGGATTCCCTTCGATGTAAACACCGCTTTACGCGAAAGGGGCTTTTTGCGTTTCCGCTCTTCCTTTCGGCGGTCCCGTCCGCCCCGTCTCTTCGCCCTCGCGCGGCGGGCGGGACGGGCGGAAAAGCGGCAAAACGCGCGAATCCGCGGCTTTTCACAGCGCGCGCCGCGCCCCGCGCGCCGCAAAAAAACAGGATGGCATACTTTTTGCTTCCGGTCTTGTATGGGTCCTTTCTTATCACAGGTTCGGCCGACTCCCTCCCCCGCGTCGAAACGCGCAAGCGCGCTGTGCCCATTCGGACAGCGAACCTGTGTTTCTTGCTTTTGAAGCGACGGATCGAGAATGCTCGTTCGCGGTTTACGGCCGTGCATAGCCGATTACTGCAATTTCCGCGCCGGCGTGCGAAAGGACTTCCGCGCGATTTCTCCGACTGTCGCAAATCCGTTATCACATTACAATCCAAGCGCGCAGATGTGCCTTGAGCGCGCCGGAGGAGGTTATTGCATGACAATGACAGACACAAACAAAAGGACCGTTCTGCCGGCGTTCACAAAAGCGGGTTATGCGATCGGTCAAATGTCGGACTCCATCGGGTTCAATGTATTCTATTTCTTTTTCCTGTTTTTCCTGACCGATTACGCCGGGATTCCGGCCGGGACCGCAGGAATGATCTCGTTGGCGGCCGTCACATGGGACGCGGTTACGGATCCCATCGTGGGGCATATTTCCGACAATCTGCGCGCAAAGCGCGGGCGGCGGAGGCCGATGATGATCGCGGCCTTGGTTCCGTATTCCGTCTGCACCTATCTGCTGTTCAACAACATCGACGTGTCGGGCAGCCTCAAGACGCTCTACTTCGCCGTGATCGCCATCCTGTTTTGGAGTTGCTACAAGGTGTTCGTGATCCCGTTTTTCGCGCTGGGCGCGGAGTTGACGGACGATTTCGACGAGAGGACCTCCCTGCGTGTCTGGGCCAGCGTTTCGCTGTACTGCGCGGTCATGCTGGCGTCGGCCGCGCCGCCCATGATCACGGAACTCACCATCCAAAGCGGCGGAGACGGCACGGACGCGTGGCATAATGTGGGTCTGATCTTCGGCGCGGCCATCGCGCTGACCATATTCCTGTGCCATCGCGCCACAAAGGGCGGAGAACTCGTGACGAAAGAAGCCTACAAGGTCGAAAGGGACGAAACGGCGGGGAATTTCTTCTCGCATTTTTTCGGCGACCTGCTGGGCGTTTTTCGCGTGAAGCCCACCAAATTTCTCGTGCTGTCGGTGCTTTTTTGGTCCGTCGTTTCGTCCATGTCCAGCGGCGGCCTCGTCTATCTCATGACGAGCGTCCTCAACTATCCCGCGGGCCTGCAATCGGTGTGCTACGTGGTGTTGAGTCTGGCGGGCATTTTCTGGCTGCCGGCGATCCACTGCAGTTCCGCGAGGCTCGACAAGCAGCGGGTCTATTTTTTGGCCATGCTGCTCACCGCCGTTTGCCTCATCCTGTTCAATTTTGTGCGTTTTCCGGTACTCGCGTTTTTGATCGTCTTTCTCATCCTGTTTGAACTGGGGAACAGCACGTTTTGGACCTTGTACTATTCCATGATGTACGATATCAGCGAACTCGACGAATTCATTTCCGGCAAGCGACGGGAGGGGACCATCGCTGCGCTCATGTCGTTTTCGCAAAAGCTCGGATCGGCTTTCGCGCTCTGGCTGACGGGTTTCGTTCTGGATCTCGGCGGCTACAACGGACAGGCGGCGGTACAATCCGAAACGGCCTTGGACGCCATCGTGTGGGTCAATACGTGGATTCCGGGGGCAATCGGACTCGGCGCGGTGCTGTTCGCCCTCGCCTATCCGCTGACAAAACCGCGCTTCAATGCTCTGCTGCAAGCGCTCGCGTTGAAACGCAAAGGGGAAGCGTACACAACGGAGGGCTTTGAAAAACTGTTGTAGGGCAAACGAGCGCGGCGGTTTCGCAAAAGGGGTACGCATTATATAACAAGATCGTTTTTGTAACAAGAAACACAGGCTTTGGGGAGGGAAACATGCGGAAAGCAAGAGCAAGAGATCTGGGCATCGTGTTGCCCGGGACGCCGGGGCGATACAATGCCATAACGGATGTGCGGGGCGTCGAGGTCGGGTTTTCAACCGTGATTATCGGCGAACCCGCGGATTATACGGGGCCGGGTTCCGCCTTTGCGCGGACCGGCGTGACGGCCGTACTGCCGCGGGGGAAGCGGCGGAGCGCCGTGTTCGCGGGACGCTGTGATCTGAACGGGAACGGGGAGTTGACGGGAACGCATTGGATCGACGATTCCGGGTTTATGCACGGCCCGCTGCTGATCACCAACACCAACAGCGTGGGCGTCGTCAGGGATACGGCTTCAAAATGGATGCTGGACAACGGGTTTTATTACCCCATGGTGGAGGACGGACGGGTCATCGAGGGGGTCGGCTATTTCTATCCCGCCGTGGGGGAGACCTGGGACGGCACGCTGAACGACACCAACGGTTTTCACGTGCGGGCGGAACACGCGCTGAGGGCGCTGGAGAGCGCCGCGCCGGGACCCGTCGCCGAGGGCAACGTGGGCGGCGGAACGGGGATGCAGTGCCATGAATTCAAGGGCGGAACGGGAACCGCCTCAAGGCTGCTCACAGAGGAGCAGGGCGGCTTCACGGTGGGCGCGCTGGTGCAGGCCAATCACGGTTTTAGGGAACACTTCGAGATATTGGGCATTCCCATGGCGGAAGAGATCAAGGGTTGCGATCCCATCCTCAATTCGCTCGCGCCCAAGCCCGGTACCGGCTCCGTCATCGTGGTACTCGCGACCGACGCCCCCGTACTCCCGTGGCAGCTGTCCAAGATGTGCCGCCGCGTGCCGATCGGCATCGGCAAACTCGGTTCCGGCTATGAAAACGGTTCCGGCGATATCTTTCTGGCTTTCTCTGTGGCGAACGAGAACGCCTACACGTTCACGCAGACCAAGATCGATCTTCTCAGCGACGACAGGATGGATCCGATATACAAGGCCGTGGCGGAAACCGTGGAGGAGGCGATACTGAACGCGCTCTGCGCCGCGGAAACGATGGTGGGTATCGAGTACAACAAATATTTCGCGCTCCCGCACGACCGAGTGGTCGAGGTACTCGGCAAGCACGGGAAGATAAAGGGATAACCCTGTGCCGGCGGCGGCCGGCCGACGCAAATCCACGCGGGCGACGGGCAGGGTGTCTCACAGACAAACGCCGCTTGGGAACAGGCAAAGAAGAATGCCGGTTCCCAAGCGGCGCGGTTTTTTGGTTTTCGCGAGCTTACGGCAGAAAGCGCACAAAGCCGCCGCCCCGCGCGGTACTCGCGAGCCAGCGGCCGAGGTTCACGCTGAGCAGACTGCAGTTGTCGAGTATCTCAAGGCGCACCGCGTCGCCGTCCTCCGCGCGGGTTATGCCCGTGATCGTGACCCAGTGCCATTTTTCCAATTGGAGTTCCGAGCCGTTGTGGAGGTTCAGGAAAGCCACGGGCAGGTCCCGTTCGAGTCCGGCGCGTATGAAAGCGGCGACCTGCGCGAGCGGCGGACGCGCGTCGCGGTCGCCACTGATATCCAGAGCCTCGGTGCGCAAGTGCAGGCCCTCGGCGCCAAAATAGCCGGCGATGCCTTGCCGCAGCTTCATCGTGGTGTTGACGCCGCCCCGGCCGGGCGTCACGTGCTTCCAAACGCGGTCCATCAGGCGGATGAACTCCCGCTTGTCGCGTATCCTCTCGCCGCGCGCGTTGTGCAGGTAGAGGATCACGTTCGCCGCGGTGGTCGGCCCGCAACCGGCCATGCGTCGCCACCAAGAACCGTACCAGTCCTGATCGCCGCCTTTGACCGTTTTGCCGCTTTCCGCGTCGCAAAGGTCGAAATATTCAAGATTTGACAGCGCCACTCTCATGCTCGCATCGCTTTCCGTCGTCCGTAAGGCCGCCGTCCCCGCCCTGCCGTTCGCTCATAAGCGCGCAGACGGCGCTTGCGAAAGCCACCGGGTCCTCGATCGGCAGACCCTCGATCAGCAGGGCTTGGTCGTAGAGCAGACGCGCGTAGCCGCCTATGCGCTCTTTGTCGTTTGCGTAGGCCGCTTCGAGCGCGCCGAATACGGCGTGGTTCGCGTTGATCTCCAGTATCCGCTCGGCTTTCACGTCGCCGCCCGCGGGCATGGCCGAAAGCACCTTCTCCATTTCGAGCGAAATACCCTCGCCGCTCGCGAGGCAGACGGGATGACTCTTGAGCCTGCGCGAGAGCCTGACCTCCGAGACCTTGCCGCCGAGCGCCTCCTTGACGGCGGCCAAGAGGTCCTTGCTGCTCTCCGCCTTTTCCGCGACGGCCTTTTTCTCCTCCTCGGATTCCTCGATACCGAGTTCGCCCTCCGAAACGGATTTGAACGATTTCTCCTTGTATTGCATCAGCGCCCGCAGCGCGAATTCGTCCACGTCGTCGGTCAGGTAGAGGATCTCGTAGCCCTTGTCTTTCAGGAGTTCCGTCTGCGGCTGCTTGTCGAGCTTGTCCGTCGATTCGCCCGCCGCGTAGTAGATGAACTTCTGTTCCGCGTCCATGCGCGAGACGTACTCCGACAGCGTGACAAGCTTCTTCTCGGAGGAGGAATAAAACAGGACAAGATCCTCGAGCAGTTCTTTCTTCATGCCGTAATTGTCATAGATACCGAATTTGAGTTGGAGTCCGAAAGTCTTGAAGAATTCCTCGTACTTCTCCCTGTCCGTGTTGAGCATGGCCTGCAGTTCCGACTTGATCTTGCCCTCGAGCCTGCTCGCGATGGCCTTGAGTTGGCGGTCGTGTTGCAGCATTTCGCGCGAGATGTTCAGCGAGAGGTCCTGCGAGTCCACCAGGCCCCTGACGAAGCTGAAATAATCGGGCAGGAGGTCGGCGCACTTGTCCATGATCATAACGCCGCTCGAATAGAGTTGCAAGCCCTTTTCATATTCGCGCGTGTAATAATTGAAAGGCGCCTTTGCGGGGATGTAGAGCAGGGCGTCGTAGCTGATCACCCCCTCGACGCTCGTATGGATCACCTTGAGGGGATCGGTGTAATCCATGAATTTGTCCTTGTAAAATTCGTTATATTCCTCGTCTTTCACATCGCTTTTGCCGCGTTTCCAGATCGGGACCATACTGTTCAGCGTGTCGGCCTCGATGTAGCTTTCGTATTCGGGCGGGGCGTTCTCGTCCGCGCCCTCCGCCTTGGGCAGGGGACGCCGCTTCTCCGTGTTCATCTTGATGGGGTAGCGGATGTAATCCGAATAGCGCCGCACGAGGTTCCGGATGCGGTAGCTTTCGAGGAATTCATCGTAATTCTCGTCCTCCGTGTTCTCCTTGACGGTCAATATGATCTCCGTGCCGGTGCCGCCCCGGGCGGATTCTTTCACGGTGTAACCGTCCGCGCCCGTGGATTCCCATTCCCAAGCCTGCTCCGCGCCGAAAGCGCGGCTGATAACGCGCACGCGTTTGCTGACCATAAAGGCCGAGTAGAAACCGACGCCGAACTGCCCGATGATATCGATCGCGTCGCGCGCGGTCTGCGCTTTCTTCGTGTTCGCGCCGTCCTCGAGGGTTTCCTTCTTGAAATCGAGCGTGCCGCTGTGCGCGATGGTGCCGAGGTTCGTCTCCATTTCCTCCCGCGTCATGCCGATGCCGTTGTCCGAAATCGTCAGGCTTCGCGCGTCCTTGTCCACGGAAATCCATATGCTGAAATCATCCTTAGAAACGCCCGTGTTCTTCTTGTCGATCAAGCTCTTGTAATACAGCTTGTCGATGGCGTCGCTCGCGTTTGAGATCAACTCGCGCAGGAAAATCTCCTTGTGGGTGTAGATGGAATTGATCATAAGGTCCAGCAAGCGCTTGGACTCGGCTTTGAATTGTTTTTTTGCCATACTTGCCTCCGGTGCGGCCCTCGGGCCGCTTACAACTGTTACACGAAACGATTTTGTCCGGCCGCGCGGCCCGCCGGACGCCAATACGCGGGCAGGCCCATCCCGTCCCTGCGTTAGCACTCAACGCATAAGAGTGCTAACACCTTTACTATACCGTAATTTGCTGTCGAAATCAATAGGTTTTTGAAAAAAACCTGCGAAATGCAAAACCGGAACGACACAAGGGGACGGTTCTTTTGTGTCGGAAATCATGTGAACGACACAAGGGGACGGTTCTTTTGTGTCGGAAATCAGATAATTGTGCCGCATAATACAAATATGGCGAGAAACCCAAGACAAGAAAGCGGCACGGGCGTTTACCGCCTGATGATGCGCGGAATCAACCGGCAGAACATCTTCGAGGAAAAATCCGATTGCGCACGGTTTCTCGAAACACCGGCCGAATATAGCACAAAAGAACCGTCCCCTTGTGTTGTACAGTGTGTTGTTTTTCTAATCCTATTGTAAGCTATGGATGATACTTATAAACTCACTTGCAACCGGCGTTAACTCGTCAAAAGAATATGCGAATAATGCAATTTCCATTTCAATAGCCGGGACAACCGGACTGGTAAATAGAGAATGGGGGACTGTTGATAATACATATTCAGAAATCACGCCTACGCCTACCCCTTGTGTTGCCATGCCCACCACTGTTTCAGCATTGCTGACAATGAACCAATCGTTGGATTGCATGTTGTAATCTTTTTGCAGCCGTTCAATAGCAGCCTCTTGTCCTGTTTTACATAGGATGACTTTCCCTTTTTCCTCTTTCAAATCAAGCATTGTTTCCCTCTCTGTATTGCTGATACAAAGCATTTTATCTTGAACAAGAACCTGATGCTCTAAATCATCAAACGGGCCGATACCGATACCAAAATCAACAACGTGTTCCTCGACACATTTTTTGACTTCCTTTGCGCCACCTTCAAAAAGTTCAACCTTGACAAGCGGATATTTATTTTGAAACACCGCAATGGCTTTTGAAAGGATTGTGTTACAGGTAATTGGAATGGATGCAATTCTAATGCGTCCAACCAAAAAGTTGTTTTCTTGGAAAGCTGCTTGATAAATCTTGTGTTCCACATCCATCATCTGCCGAGCAAGTAATAAGATTTTTTCGCCCACATCCGTAATAAGCAAACCGTTGCGCTTATCCCGATGAAACAATTTGACTTTCAATTCATCTTCAATATTTTTAATCGCTTTACTGACGGCGGGCTGGGATATAAATAACTCGTTTGCTGCATCGGTCACGCTTCTTTTTTCTGCCACACTGATAAAGACTTTCCATGCGTTACTGCTTATAACCATTAAGTTATCACCTCAACACCTAAAATGTATTTGAATTATAATGAAGAATACCATATACTTAGGTAAAGTGCAATAGCTATGTAAGATTTTGTATTTGAATAAGCATAAACACGGAGGTAAGGTAATGAGCAAGACATTGGTGGCCTATTTCTCCTGTAGCGGGGTGACAGAAAAATCAGCAATCACATTGGCTTCTATGGTAAACGGCGACGTTTATAAAATTGAACCCGCTGTTCCATATACCGAAGCTGACCTGAACTGGCATGACCCAAAAGCCCGCAGCACAATCGAGATGAAAGACAAAAAATCAAGGCCGGAGATAGCCGGCATTGTCCGGAACATGGATGAATACGAAGTGGTGTACATCGGCTTCCCTATTTGGTGGTATATAGCGCCGACTATTATTAACACATTTTTGGAGAGCTACGATTTTTCCGGCAAAACGGTTATACCCTTTGCAACGTCGGGTATGAGTGGTGTTGGCGAAACCGATAAATGGCTTCATTCATCCTGCTCCAACGAAACAAAATGGCGGCCCGCAAAACGCTTTGGAGCAAACAGCGAATTGGAAATAAAAACTTGGGTAAATGCGACACAAGGGGACGGTTCTTTTGTGTCGGGAATCGGATAATTGTGCCGCATAATACAAATATGGCGAGAAACCCAAGACAAGAAAGCGGCACGGGTGTTTAC
>JAITKU010000090.1 GCA_031278255.1 Eubacteriales Family XIII. Incertae Sedis bacterium
AATGAGCAATCCCCCACTGACGCCTATGTTTTGAGGGGCGGCGGGCCAAGCCCTTGTCCCCTCAAAACATCCGTTCAACAATTGAAGTGCGCCTTTGGCGCTTCAATTTTGGACGGAGCGAAAATTGAACGACGGCGTCAGTCCCCCGCTTCAATTTTGGACGGAGCCAAAATTGAACGACGCCAAATTTGATACCGGCCCTATTTGTGATAAGCCTCGTTGCGCAGGATTTTGAAAGCGCGGTAGAGTTGTTCCAGCAGGATAACGCGCGCCATGCGGTGCGGAAAGGTCATCTCGGAGAGCGAGAGGCAGAGGTCGGCGCGCGTGCGCACGGCGTCCGCGAGACCGAGCGGCCCGCCTATAACAAAAGCGATGCGGCTTACCCCCGCGTGCGGCAAGGCCGCAAGTCTTTCGGCAAAGGCTTCGGAGGACAGCGCCGCGCCGCGCGCGTCGAGCGCAACGACACAGTCTCCGTCCTTGACGCGGCGGAGGATTTCCCTGCCCTCCGCGTCCTTGGCCGCGGTCTCCTCTGCGGGGGAGGGCTTTTCGGGGGTTTTTGCCTCGCTGATTTCGTCTATCGTTAATACGCAATATTTCCCGAGGCGTTTGCGGTATTCGTCCGCCGCCTCCCGCCAGTACCGTTCTTTCAATGTGCCGACGCAGATCAGTCGGATCGCCATATTCGTCTCCCGCCGCTTTGCCGCGCAGAGTGCTTTCGTTCCCCGGCCCGCGCGCGACGGCGGGGGATCGCCGCGGCTAGCGGAATTTTTGCGTTGCGTCCGCGTACTTCTTCAATATACCGATGTTCACAAAATACAGAGAAAACGCGTTTTGGTGCTTTACCTGCACCAGATTGGCGCTCACAAGCTTTTGGATGTGCTGTGAGATCGTGGACTGGGAATAGTCGAAGTGGGCCACGATATCCTTGTTGCATACGGAGACGCGCTCCGCGTTGCAACACAGAATATAGCGGAATATCCGGACGCGCGCCGGATGCGCCAACGCGTCGGAAACCTTTGCGATAAGCAGGACTTCCTCCTCGTTTAAGTTTTCGGAATCTTTTCTGAGCCGCATGTCCTACCTCCCATATCGTCCAAAAGCGATACGCACTCTCTATTTACGATAAACGCATTCTGTGATATACTCCTTATTGTATTGTAACGCAGATTGAAAACAGATTCCACAGGAAATTCGCGGGACAGCCGCGATTTCGGCGGCGCGACGGCGCGGGTCGCGAACGGCGCCGCGGGTTTTGACCGCTTCATTTGCTGAAAGGGGCAGTATTTGAAAACGAAAACAAAGGCAAGCTTGTGGATCGCGCGGCTTGTAAAGGGCTTCGCGATCGGCGCGTCCATGCTGATTCCCGGCGTCAGCGGCGGCACGATGGCCATCCTGCTCGGCGTCTACGACGAGATGATCTCCGCCCTCAGCAATATCCGCGCGCGCTTTCGGCACAGCAGCCTGCTCCTTTTACAATTTCTCGTGGGGGCCGGCGTCGGCATTCTGCTCCTGTCGGGACCTATGCTGACGGCCTTGGCGCTTTGGACGAAACCGGTCATGTTCTTTTTTACGGGCGCCATCCTCGCGGGCATTCCGCCGATCTACCGCAAGGTGCGGGTCGCGCGGATCAAGCCGCGAAATATTCTGGTCGCCGCGGTCGGCGCGGCCGTTGCCGTCGCGACGGAATACCTGCCGAGCGGACTGTTCAAGCCCGTTTCGGGCGGCGGCTTCGACCTTAGCGCCTGCGCGCTGCTGCTCGCCGCGGGCTTTGTGATCGCCATAGCCCTGATCCTGCCCGGTATCAGCGGTTCCTATGTACTCCTGATGTTCGGCATGTACGACCTGACGCTGGCGGCCGTGCGCGACGCGAACCTGCCCTACCTGCTCCCGCTCGCGGCCGGCGGACTCGCCGGCGTATTCTCTACGGCCGGGATACTCGACAAACTGATGCGGAAACATCCGCAATTCATCTATATGCTGATCATCGGCTTTATGCTCGGATCGGTGGCGCAGGTATTCCCGGGTCTGCCCGCGGGCCTCGGCATTCCCGTCTGCGCAGCCGCCTTTCTCATCGGCTTCGGCCTCGTGTTTTGGATCGGAAAGTTTGAGAAACAGACGGAAAGCGAGACGGACAATACAAACGGCAAAGAGATATTTTGAGAACGGGCGAAACGACTCCGCAGACGGCAACAAAAACATAAACCCGGACGATCCGGTAATCGTCCGGAATCGGCGGCCCTAAAGCCCCTCCGCCTCCCATTCCGCAAGCTTGGCCCTTATCGTGCTTTCCACCGTTTCCGCCAGCGCGGCGGCCTCTTGCTTTGACATGCCGGCCGTTTCGATCGGCGGATGGATGCAGAACCGAACGCGCATACCGGGTCGGATCGTGCCGCTTTCCTCGAATATCTTATAGCAACCCGTGTGCGTCACGGGCACGACGGTTACGCCGGGCTTTGTGGCGAGGCGCAGGCTGCCCTTTTTGAAAGCGCCCGGCGGTCCGCCCTTGCTGCGCGTCCCCTCCGGAAACACGACGAGCGAAAAGCCCCGGCGCAGGAGCGCCACGCCCTCTTCTATGGATTTGAGCGAGGCGCGCGCGTCCTCGCGTTCGATGAATATACTGCGAATATCGGCGATCCATTTTCCGAATACGGGAAGTTTCGATAGGTTTCGTTTGGCGACAAAGCCGAACTGCTTGTCCCGGATCACCGCGCAGAACAGGGGTATATCCGCGTAACTCTCGTGGTTGGAAACGAATACGACGGGGCCGTCCGGCAAGTTCGTTTCGCCCTCTGTCCGCAGATCCACGCGCAGCTTGCGGCGGATATCGTCGCCCCATACGACGGTTGCCCGCAGAATCTCCCGCCGTTCGAGTTCCGCCTCGCCGGACGCGCGATATTTCGCGATGTTGCGCCGAAAGCCGCGCAGACGGCGCAGTTGCGCGAAGAGCCAAACGACAAAGGGCAGATTGCGCAGGGCGATCCAAATGACGGACCGCATGTTAAGAATCCTTGAGAAAGTCGTTCACCAGCGCGAGGAAGCCGAGTTCGCTCTCGAACTCCCGGTTGCCGGCGCCGTCGAGGAAATCCACATAGCCCTGCCAGTTTGTATTCTGGCGGCTCAATACCTGCAACACAAAGGTCGCTTTCTCGCCGACGGCCCCCGCGACGCTTTCCGCGTCCATGTAGGGACGATCGTCCTCCTCCGTCACGGTCACGGCGGCGGCGATGTCGGTCTTGCCGTTCTTTCTCGACGTCGGCGCGGCCATGCGGAAAGTCCGCTTGCGCTGGAAAGCCTGCGGGTAATTCTGCTCATCCATAAGCCGGTCGAGGCGAAGCACGAGGCTGTTCAAATCCGTGAAGAAGAGAACGTCTTTCAGCCGCATACTGTATACCCTGCCTCCGACGAGGCCGTTTTCCGCGCTGTCCACGCAGACGCGCAACTTCGCGCTGTTGTAATTCAAACGCAATTGTGGTTTCATAGGCTACAAGGGGAGCGTCACGCCGAGACGCTTTTGCATTTGCTCTTT
>JAITKU010000101.1 GCA_031278255.1 Eubacteriales Family XIII. Incertae Sedis bacterium
TGCCGAACATCGAGGAATCGGACGCGGGTTACCGCGCCTTCATCTGCGGCGACGACGACAGCGTGGTGCGGCACTGGATCAGGGCCGGCGCGCGCGGCTGGCGGCTCGACGTGGCCGACGAACTGCCCGACGAATTCATATGCGAGATACGGGAGGCCATGAAGGAAACGGACCCAAGCAGCGTGCTCTTGGGCGAGGTCTGGGAGGACGCTTCCAACAAGACGAGCTACGGCGCCATACGCCGGTACCTGCTGGGCGCGGAGCTCGATTCCACGATGAACTATCCCTTCCGCGACTGGAGCTTGGATTTCTCGATGGGCCGTATAGGGCCCGCCGAGGTGCATTCCCGCGTCATGAGCCTGTATGAAAACTATCCGAGGGAATATTTTTTCTCCTGCCTGAATCTGATCGGCAGCCACGACAAACCGCGCGTCCTTTCCGTCTTGGGCGGGGCGCCGATCGACGCGGAGCTCAGCGAATGGCAGAAGCAATCCCTGCGCCTGAACGACGCGGAACGGGATTTGGCCAAGCGCCGGTTGCGGTTGCTTTCCGTCTGGCAGATGACCTTCCCCGGCGTTCCTTCCGTGTTTTACGGCGACGAGGCCGGCGCGGAGGGCTTCAATGATCCGTACAACCGGATCCCCTTCCCGTGGGGCCGCGAGGATGGGGATATTCTGGAGCGATACCGCATCGTGGGCAAGCTGCGCGCGGAGTACGATTTGTTTCGAAGGGGAGAATTCGTCTCCCACGGCGCCTACCGCCATATGTACGCGTTCGGCCGGCAGGACGAGCGTGAGCGGGCCGCGGTGTTTTTGAACGCCTCGCACGACGAAGACGAGGAGGCGCTGATTGCGCTTTCGCGGGATGAAACGGTGTTCGTCGAATTGCTTTCGGGCGAAGCCATCGAACCGGAGCGTTTGGACGCGGACGCCCGCGAAACGGCCGGCCGTGACGAATCGCTGTTCTGGGCGGGCGGCGACTTCGATTCTTACGGCGACCGGGCGCCGTCCGTACTGCGCGTACGGGTCGGCCCGCTCGAAAGCAAGGTCGTATACATCCGAAAGGCCGATCCCGCGAGTCTCGTCATGCGGAATCTGCCGCCGGCCGCCGGCCTGCTCTGCCACATCACTTCCCTGCCCTCCGAGACGGGCTGCGGGGACATGGGCAAGGCCGCTTACGATTTTTGCGACTATCTCGCCTCCGCCGGGCAACGGATATGGCAGGTGCTTCCGATTACGGTGGCCGGCGGGGGCAATTCGCCGTATTCGGGCGATTCGGCCTTCGCGGGCAACGAGCTTCTCATCGATCTGAACGGCTTGGTCAAGGACGGGCTTTTGGCGGAGGACGACCCGCCCATACCAAACTTGACCGCGCGGGTATTGCAGAGCCTCGTGACCGGCGGGAACGGAAACCGCGCGGATTTCACGCGCGCGCGCGCCGTCAAGCGCCCCTTGTTCGAAAAGGCGTTCGCCGCCTTCGATCGGAATGAGACCGCCTTCGTGGATTTCTGCGGCAAAAACGCGGTCTGGCTCTCCGACTACTGCCTCTACCGCGCCATAAGCGACGAGCAAGGGGGCGCGCCGTGGCAGGAGTGGCCGGAGGGCCTGCGCGACCGCGATCCGCAGGCGCTCGCGCGTTGCAGGACGGAGCTTGCGCAGCCCATCGCCTTCTGCGCCTTCCTGCAATACGTGTTCATGAAGCAATGGGACGCGCTCCGAGCCTACGCCGCCAAGCGCGGCGTTTCGATACTCGGGGATCTGCCCATCTACGTTTCCGCGTCGAGCTGCGACACTTGGGCGCACAGGAGACTCTTCGATCTGGACGAGCGCGGGCAGATGCGCAAGTCGGGCGGCGTGCCGCCCGACGCCTTCACCGAGGATGGGCAGAACTGGCGCAATCCCGTTTTTCTTTGGGAGGCGAACGAGCGGCAGGGTTATCGTTGGTGGATCGAACGTTTCCGCCGCAATTTGCAGCTTTACGATTTCCTGCGGCTCGACCATTTCCGCGGCTTTGAGGCCTGCTGGGAGATCCCCGCGAGCGCGAAAACGGCGCGGGAAGGCAACTGGAACAAAGGACCCGGAAAGGCTCTCTTCGAGGCTGCGGAGGCCGCGCTCGGGCCGCTTCCGATACTGGCGGAGGATCTCGGCGTGATCACGCCGAACGTGAATGCCTTGCGCAATACCTTCGCGTGGCCGGGCATGAAGGTATACCAGTTCCACGTGGACGCGATGACGCGGGAGAGCGCCCGCGCGGAGGACGAACGCGAGGACGGGGACGCGCAGGACGCGGATCCCGCAAGGGCGCGGAGCGCCGCGTCTTTGGAGGTGTATTATACGGGTACGCACGACAACGACACCCTGGCGAGCTGGGTGTCGGAAAAACTGCGCGAGGCGGAGCGGCAGGCCCCTCAGCCTCCGCTTTCGGGACAAGCCCCCGAGGTACCGCTCTCGGACCGTGTGCGAGAGGCCTGCGCGGCGATCATCGAAGATCTGTACGCCGCGCCGGCCGTGTGGGTCATCCTGCCCTTGCAGGACCTGTGGCGCCTCGGCGCGGACGCGCGCATGAACACGCCCGGCACAGCCGAAGGCAACTGGGTTTGGACCGCGTCGAAGGACGCGTTCACGCGGGAATCCGCGGCCTGGCTGCGCGGCTTGACCGAAAAATACGACAGGCCGGGACGGTAGGCGTCCGTCCGGCCCCTGGGCGAGGCGTACCTTTGAACAGTAACCGTCGCCGTTCAAGAAAGACTACAGGCTGATGATGCGGCAGGGAAAAGATATTGCCGCGTTTGTCAATATAGTTTCGATTGAACCTTTGAACAGTAACAACTTTAACGAGTCTTTGGCGCCGTATTTTAAGCGAGATTCGGGCGGCGCACCAAAGACGTTGTGTGAAAATGCTTTATAGTCGCAAAAAGTCGTTGTAATTTTTGCGATTTGTGGGTACAATGATACCATCGGTCTTGTGAGGGGGCGCCTGCGAACGGGTAAAAATGGCGGGGTGGTGTTTATGTACCGAAGCGCGATGAACGAATTACATCGATGGAAAGGGAAGAAAAGCAAAAAGCCCCTTATGATTCGGGGCGCGCGTCAGGTCGGGAAAACATGGTTGATGCACGAGTTTGGAAAGACCGCCTTTAAGGAGACGGTCTATATCAGTTTTGACAATAACGCGCCGATGAAGGCGTTGTTCTCGGCGGACATGAAAATCGAGCGGATCGTGACAGGACTCGAATTATACGCCGGTCATAAGATAGACGCCGAAAATACCCTTTTGATATTTGACGAAGTGCAGGAAGTGCCGCAAGCGCTTACCGCCCTCAAATACTTCAACGAAACCGCGCCCCGGTATCAAATCATTTGCGCCGGCTCGCTCTT
>JAITKU010000063.1 GCA_031278255.1 Eubacteriales Family XIII. Incertae Sedis bacterium
AAAGGTGGAGAGATGAAAATTTACAACACATTGACGCGCAAGAAAGAAGTCTTTGTTCCGATCGACGCGGATGCGATCCGGATATACGTGTGCGGCCCCACGGTCTACAACTATTTCCATATCGGAAACGCGCGGCCCTTTGTGGTTTTCGACACGCTCAGAAAATACCTCGAATATCAGGGCTTGCGCGTAAAATTCGTGCAGAACTTCACCGACGTGGACGACAAGATCATCAACAAGGCCCGCGAGGAGGGGGTAAGCGCCTCGGAGATCAGCGAAAAATATATAGCGGAATACTATAGGGACGCCGCGAGTCTGCGGATCGCGCCCGCGTCCGTTCATCCCAAGGTTACGGAGAACATGGACGAGATCATAAACTTCGTGCGCGCCTTGACGGAAAAGGGCTACGCCTACGAACGGAACGGCGACGTGTACTTCAGCACGCGGAGATTTTCGGACTACGGCAAGCTTTCGCGTCAAAATATAGAAGAACTCGAAGTCGGCGCGCGCATAAGCGCGGACGAGCGCAAGGACGATCCGCTGGATTTTGTCCTCTGGAAGAAGCGAAAGTCGGACGACGAACCCGCGTGGGCATCCCCTTGGGGACTCGGCCGCCCCGGCTGGCACATCGAATGCTCCGCCATGTCAAAGAAGTATCTCGGCGAAACGATCGATATACACGCGGGCGGGCAGGACCTCACTTTCCCGCACCACGAAAACGAGATCGCCCAATCGGAGGCCGCCAACGGCACGCCGTTCGCGCGTTACTGGATGCACAACGGCTACATCACGATAGACGACGAGAAGATGTCCAAATCCACGGGCAATTTCTTCACGGTCCGGGATATCCTCAAGGAATACGACGGCGAAACGATACGCTTCTTTCTGCTTTCGGGCCATTACAGGAATCCCATCAATTTCAGCCGCGATATGATGGATCAGGCCAAGGCCGGGCTTACGCGCGTACGGAACGCCGAAGCCACGCTGCGGCATCTGATCGCCTCCGGCGCGGATTCGGAGGAAGCGCGCGAGGCGGAAGAGGCCGCGTTTGCCGAGGCGGAGAGCTTTCGCGAGAAATTCAAGAACGCGATGGACGACGATTTGAACACGGCGGACGCCATCAGCGCGATCTTTGAACTGATTTCGGTGATCAACACGACCGTGCGAAACGGCGCGACGAAGCGTTTTGCCGCGCGTTGCCTCGCCTTGCTCACCGAACTCACGGGCGTACTCGGACTGCTCCAAAGCGCCGCGGACGGGGAACTCGACGAGGAGACCTTGGCACTCGTCGAGGAGCGACAGCGGGCGCGGCAATCCAAAGACTTCGCGCGCGCGGACGAAATCAGGGACCTGCTCAAAGACCGGGGGATAACGCTGAAGGATACGCCGCAGGGCGTGCAGATCGTTCGCGATCGATAAGCGGCGCGGCGAGGCCGCATTTAACATGAAAATTCTGATCATCAGCGACACGCATCGGAACCTCGCGCGCATGGGGGAGATCATGGCCGCCGCAGAGGATGTGGACCGCATCGTCCATCTCGGCGATATGTCCGCCGACGCCCGCGAACTTTCCCGCCTGACAAAGCGAGAGATCATCTCGGTAAACGGCAACTGCGATTCTGATTTCTCGGATGAAAATTACAAATTCCTGGAAACGGAATGCGGCAGAATACTGCTCTTGCACGGCCACAGGGAGCATGTGAAGTCGGGACTTTTGCGCCTTTGTTCCCGCGCGGTCGAATTGGCTTGCACGGCGGTCTTTTTCGGCCATACGCACGTCGCTTGCGTCCGAAAACAAAACGGCGTCACGCTTGTGAATCCCGGAAGCCCGACCTATCCGGCGGGCGGCGCGAATCCCTCCTACGCGATAGCGTACACGCAGACGAGCGGCCTGTCGGTTTCGATCGTTTACATCGACCCGGGGGACGCGTTGCCGCGTAAAAGGATTCGCAAAAAAACCAAGATAATCACAAAGGATGTTACCGTATGAATCTAAAATCACATAAATTGTGCTATACTCTTATGACCCTGCTCGTATGCCTATGGGGTCTTGAATATATTGTCGCGAAAAAAGCGCTTGAGGATTTTGAACCGCTGACGCTCGTGTTTTTCAAATACGGCGTGTCTTTCCTCGTACTCGCGCCGATCAAGCTCGCGACCGGCCGCGAGCTGCGGATACGCAGGAAGCACATACTCCCGATGCTCGTATGCGCGCTCTTCGGCGATATCATCTATTACGCCACGGAATACCAAGCCCTTTCCTATGTTTCGGTGGCGGTTTTGACCATCATCCTGTCCTTTGTGCCGTTGCTGTCCATCCTGATCGAATGGGGCCTTTTCGGGAGACGCCCGAGTCCGCTCATGGTCGCGGGCGTATGCACGTGCATTTTGGGCATCGCGCTCGTGATCGGTATCGATCTCGGGCAGCTGCGCGGCGCGCCCCTCGGCTACGCGCTCGGCGGTATCGCGGTCCTCGCGTGGAACATATACAATTTCTTCACCGAGAGGCTGACGGACGACTTCAATGTTTTGGACCTGACGCTGTACCAGATCACCTGTACGCTGATTCTGCTCACGCCTTACATCATAGCGCACCCGCCCACGCTCGCTTCCCTGACGCCGGCGGCGATCGGAGGCGCGGTGTATCTGGGTGTAGTCAGCGGCGCGCTGGGCTTCTTCATCTATGTCAACGCGCTTTCCGTGCTGGGCGCGACACCCTGCGCACTGTATTCCACTTTCATGCCCGTGACGGCGGCGTTTTTCGGTTGGATTCTGCTGAAAGAAACCCTGACGCCCTTGCAGATCGCGGGCGGCGCGGTCGTCATCGCTTCGGCCTGCGTGGTCCTGCGCCAAAAAAGCCTGTCGGACGCGCGCTGCGAGGCGAGGGAAAGGAGCGACGGACCATGAGGCGCGGCGCCAAATCCGTATTGAAGATCGCGGTCCTTGCCGTGTTGCTCTGCGTCCTGTTTTCTTTGCTGTTTCTGTCCCAACAGCTCGGCGACTTGAACCATTCCCTGCGTACGCGGATCGATGTGCTGAACGGTCTGCTCACGCAGCAACAGGCGGAGATATCCGGTCTGAACGAACAGATTGCGCGGATTACCGAAGCGACGGGCGTCGCGCCCGCGGACGCGACGCCCGAAGCGGAAGCCGAAAACGACGTTTCCGGCGTTTGGACGCCGGCGCCGCCGCGACTTTGGACCGAGTACAGGCCCTATCAGGAACTCTATCCCGCGCTCTACGCAAAGCGCTCGGAGCGCCTGTTCGCGCGCGACAAGACGGTCTACCTCACCTTTGACGACGGCCCGACGATACATACCGCGCGCGTACTGGACACCCTAAAAGAAGCCGGCGTCAAGGCGACCTTTTTCATCGTGGGAAGCTCCGTCGCGCGCCTCGGCGAGGACGGAAAGGCCCTGCTGCGCCGCATGGCCGACGAGGGTCACACGATCGGCGTGCATTGCAACGTACACGATTACGAGCGCATTTATGCGTCGGTCGAGGCTTTTCTCGACGATTTCAACGCCGTTTTCAACCTGATTCGCGAGACCACGGGCCTGCAAACGGACCTCTTCCGCTTTCCGGGCGGCAGCGTGAACAGCTACAACGAGGAGATACGGTCGGAACTCATCCATGAAATGGAGCGGCGCGGCTTCACCTACTATGATTGGAACGCTTCGAGCAACGACACCGCCGCCGGTCTGACCGAGGAATCGGCTTGGCGCAACGCCGTTTCGCGCGCGGGGGGCACGAAGCGCATAATCCTGCTGATGCACGACACAAAGGAACGCACGGTTTTGGCCCTGCCGCGCATCATAGCCACATACAAGGACAAGGGCTACAGCTTCGCGCGGCTCACGAACGTCGATAAGCCGATCGTGCTGTAAGATCGCCCGCGGGGGCGGGGAAAGGCGACAATGAAAGACGACGCGCTGTATAAGAACACATCCATGCTCGCTTTCATCGGGGACGCGGCCTACGAACTTCGCGTCCGGCTGCGCGTATCGGCCTCCGGCGCGTTTCACAGCGAGCGGCTGCATAGGGAAGCGACGCGCTACGTGCGCGCTTCGGCGCAGGCCTACGCCGCGCGAACGCTGCTTGACGGCCTGTCCGAAGAGGAACAGCGGCTGGTAAAACGGGCCCGAAACAAGCGCAGCGCCACCAAGCCCAAGAACGCCGATCCCGTGGATTACAAATGGGCCACCGCTTTCGAGGCCCTGCTCGGCTATTACTGTCTGACGGGCCAAGGGGAGAAATTGGATGCGATCGCGGCGGCGGCGATGCGGATCATCGACGAGGCGGCGAAATGAAAAGCGCCGCCGGGTTTCGGTCGCGAGCGGCCTTGGGGAACGCGCGGCGCGCGGGAAAGGACGGAACAAAATGACGGCGATTGCGGCGGTTGACAGGCGCTGGGGGATCGGCTCGGCGGGCGGCTTGCTCGCGGACCTGCCGGGGGACCGCGGCTATTTCAGGGAACGGACCTTGGGCAAGACCGTCGTCATGGGGCGCAAGACGCTGGAGAGTCTGCCCGGCGGCAGGCCGCTGCCCGCGCGCGTGAACCTCGTGCTGTCGCGGAATTCTTCGTTTCGCGCGGACTGCGAGGTGTTCCTAAGCGCGGAGGACTGTCTTGCGCGGCTCGCGCGTTTGGACCCCGCGGAGGTGTATATCGCGGGCGGCGCGGAGATATACAAGCTGTTCCTGCCGTATTGCGACACCTGCCTGATCACAAAGATAGACGCGTTTCTGCCGGCGGACAGCTTCTTCGCGGACCTCGACGCGGACGGCGCTTTTACCTGTGTTTGGGAGGGCGAACCGCGAAGCGAAAACGGCTTCACATACCGTTTCACGCGATACGCGCGCGCGGGCGCGCCTTTGGCCGGAGGCGGCAATGGATAAAATCATCGGAAGAAACCCCGTGCTGGAAGCCCTGCGCGCGGGCCGCGGCTTTGACAGGCTGCTCGTGCAAAAGGGCGCGTCCGGTTCCATCGGGCACATCTTGGAACGGGCCCGCGCGAACGGCCTCGCGATTCAATTCGCGGAAAAACCCGCGCTGGACAGGGAAGCGGGCGGCGGCGCGCACCAAGGCGTTGTGGCTTTCGTTTCGGATTACGACTACGCGACGCCGGAGGAGATGTTCGCGCGCGCGCGCGCCGCGAACGAGCCGCCCCTCCTCCTCGTACTCGACGGGATAGAGGACCCGCGCAACCTCGGCGCGATCATACGCACGGCGGAGGGCGCGGGAGCGCACGGCGTCATCATCCGAAGCCGGCGCGCCGCCCGTGTCAATGAAACCGTCGCCAAGACCGCGGCCGGCGCCGCGGAGCATATGGCCGTGGCGCAGGTCGCAAACATAGCGCAGACCCTGCGGCGGCTGCGGGAAGCGGGGCTTTGGATCGCCGCGCTGGACCCGGGCGGCAAAAGCTGCTTCGAGCGGGATTTGACGGGCGGCCTCGCGCTCGTAATCGGAGGCGAGGGCGGCGGACTCGGGCGTTTGGTTCGCGAAAACTGCGATTTCGCCGTTTCCGTGCCCATGTACGGCAGGACGGCCTCGCTGAACGCGTCGAACGCGGCCGCTGTCGCGCTCTATGAGACCAGGCGACAGCGAACGGCGGCGAACGAATCGCCTCCGCCGGCGCCCGCAGACTTCACCGGCTGACGGGGGCGCCGCGGCGGAAATCCCCGTCCCGCGCAAGGGTTTTACCGCGGCGATCCGCTGTTACAGGAGAAAAAGCGACAAATCCCTTGCGCCGCGCCGCTCTTTTTATTATAATATTCCCAATCGCAAGTTCTGTAAAGAAAGGGTAAAAACGATGAATCTGTGGAAAGACTATTCAAGGGAACGGCTTTTGCGTCTGCGGGAGGACTGCCGGGCGGAATATCTGGAGATGAAAGCGCGGGGCCTCGCGCTCGACATGTCGCGGGGCAAGCCCTCGCCGGATATCCTCGACCTGAGCAACGGATTGCTTGGCGCGCTCGCGTCGTACAGGGCCGAGGACGGCACGGATACGCGCAACTACGGCATTCCGACCGGTCTTTCGGAGAGCAGGCGGCTGTTTTCGGAACTGCTCGGCATTCCGGCGGATCAAATCATCGTCGGCAACAACGCGAGCCTCGAATTGATGTACGATTTTTACGCCGCGCTCTATCTGTTCGGCACGCAGGGACACGCGCCTTGGAGCAAGTGCGCCGGCGTGAAATTCCTGTGCCCGAGTCCCGGCTACGACAGGCATTTCGCGATCAGCGCCGCTTTCGGTACGGAGATGATCCCCGTGCCCATGACGGAAAACGGCCCGGATATGGACGCGGTGGAGGCCCTTGTGCAAAGCGACGATTCGATCAAAGGCATATGGTGCGTACCGCTCTACTCAAACCCGCAGGGCGTGGTCTACAGCGATGAAACGGTGCGGCGCCTCGCCGAAATGAAAACGAGGGCCGAGGATTTCAGGATATTTTGGGACAACGCCTACGGACTGCACCACGTGTTCGAGGAACACAAAATCGCGGATATACTCAAGCTCGCCGCGGCGGCCGGCAACGCGGATCGCGTCTATTATTTCTTTTCCACCTCCAAGGTCACATTCCCGGGCGGCGGTATCGGTCTGGCGGCGGCAAGTCCCGCGAACATCGCCGAACAGCAAAAGCGCATTTCGATCCGAACGATCGGCAGCGACAAGCTGAACCAGTTGCGTTTCGTGCAATACTTCAAGACCGCGGACGCGGTCAGGCGGCACATGCGCGCCATCGGCGACCTGCTGCGCCCCAGGTTCGAGATCGTACTCGACACGCTCGACCGGGAACTCGGCGGAACGGGCCTCGCGACGTGGATACGGCCCAAGGGCGGTTATTTCGTGGGCATAGACACGCAGGAGGGCTGCGCGAAAGCCGTCGTCGCCTTGGCGAAAGAAGCGGGCACGACGCTTACGAGCGCGGGCGCGACCTTTCCGCACGGCAAGGATCCGAAAGACACGAACATCCGCATCGCGCCGACCTACCCCGCAGAGTCCGAACTGCGGGACGCCATGCGGCTATTCTGCCTGTGCGTAAAATGCGTGAGCATAGACAAATTTCTCGCAAACCGGACCGCGTAGCGGCGGCGCGCGGGTCTTGCGAAAAAGAGGCAAGGCTTATGAAGAAACCGTTCGCGGATCACAAGACGATCGCAAAAATCGCGGAAACCCATCCCACGCCCTTTCATCTGTACGATGAGGCGGGCATACGGAACACCGCGCGCGCGGTCAACGCGGCCTTTTCCTGGAACGCGGGCTACCTCGAATACTTCGCGGTCAAGGCAAATCCGAACCCCGCGATACTCGCCATACTGAAAGAGGAAGGCTGCGGCGTCGATTGTTCGAGCCTCACCGAGCTGATGCTCGCCGAAGCCCTCGGCTTTCGCGGTCCAAAAATCATGTTTTCCTCGAACGCGACGCCCGCGGCGGATTTCATCTACGCGCGCGAACTGGGCGCGACCGTCAACCTCGACGATTTTTCGCATATAGATTTCCTCGACCGTCACGCGGGCATACCGGAAACGATATGCTGCCGCTACAACCCCGGGCGCTTCGACATACAGACCGGCATCATGGACAGCCCCGCCGAGGCCAAATACGGCTTCACGAAAGAACAGTTGCGCGCGGGCTTTCCGCTGCTGCGCGAAAAAGGCGCCCGCGCCTTTGGCTTGCACGCTTTCCTCGCCAGCAACACGCTCGGCCCCGCGTACTACCCCGCCCTCGCGAGGCTGCTCTTTGAAACCGCCGTTTGGCTCAAGGAAGAAACCGGCATAGCGCTCAGCTTCATCAACCTGAGCGGCGGCGTGGGCATACCCTACCGCCCCGAGGAGGAAGCGAACGACATCGGACGGATCGGCGCCCTCGTGCGCGAGGCCTATGAGGAAATATTGGCGCCCGCCAAACTCGCGGGTCTCCGCCTCTGCACGGAGATGGGGCGTTTCATGCTGGGTCCGCACGGATGTCTCGTGGCCACGGCCCTGCACAGCAAGGATATCTACAAGCGCTACATCGGTCTCGACGCCTGCGCCGCCGATCTGATGCGTCCCGCCGTCTACGGGGCCTACCACCACATCACGGTATCGGGAAAAGAGGACCGGCCGGCCGATCACATCTACGACATCACGGGCTCGCTCTGCGAAAACAATGACAAATTCGCCGTGGATCGCGCCCTGCCGGAAATAAAAAAAGGCGACCTGCTCGTGATCCACGATACGGGCGCCCACGGATACGCTATGGGATACAACTACAACGGCAAACTGCGTTCCGCGGAATTGCTGCTTTGCGCGAACGGCTCCGTTCGCCCCATAAGACGGGCGGAACGCCCCGCGGATTACTTCGCGACCCTTTCCGACACGCCTTTCGGCGAACGCCTGAATGAAATCGCGGCAAGACTGCCGTAGTCAACTGTCCCGAAAAGTCCGATCGGGATTTCGCCGGGGGCGGCTTACTCCCGCTTGATAACGGACAGGGTGAAACTGTCCGTGTCGCCGCTGTTTGCGGGTCCTTTCAGTTCGATGGTGATCTCGGTCGCAGAGCCTGTGCCCTCGACCAGATTTACGGTCCTCCGCTCCCCGCTCCGTATGTTCGTGCGAACACCGTTCTGCACGAGGACGCACGAGAATTCCGAGCCGAAGCTGACGGACACGTTCACGCTCTTGTAGTTGGCGGGGACGTAACTCGTGTAGCTGTGATCCGAGAGCGTCGGATTTTCGGATTCCGCGCCGGATACATATACGCTCCCCGGCCGGGGCGCGTTTTCACGTACGGTGATCGTATAGACCTGCTTGCTCTTGCCCGATTCGGAAGTCTCCACGGTGAAAGAGAGCGGGGTGTCGGGCGTCGCGGGCAGGGGGATGCGTTCCGCGTTCGCGCCGCTCGCCACAACGCGCCCGTCCACGATGATATCCGTGGTCCCGGAAGCCACAGGCCGCACGATGATATAGGAACTGCCGTTCGTCACGACGACATTCGGATAGTTTCGCGCGTTCACGTCAAAGCTGAAGCCGCTGACCAAACGCCCGCCCTCCGCGCTGAGGGTCAGGCCGGTCAAGCCGCCGGATTGCGTCGTTTTCTCCGTGAGTCCCGTATAGGAAACGGGGGAAAAGGCCCCGGATGGACCCTCCAAGCACGCGTATACGCGATACTTCGTATTCATCGAGATCGCGACGGCGGTCGTATAGCTGTTTTCCACGTTCGGGACGCTGCCTTTCGCGCTGACGGTCTGGTTCTCGTTGGCGTTCCCGGCCTTGATCTTTTCGGGCGTGGGCGGCAGGGCGGCGCCGCTCTCCGCCACGGCGATCCAGTGGAAAGTCCCCTTGGCGTTGACGTTGACCGTTATTTCGAGCATATTGCCGCTGTTGATGATCGCGCTCAGGTTCTTTATGGTCGGCGTACCCACGCCGGCGGTCGTGAAAGAACGCGCTTCGACCTTGGAAAATTCGGTCGTGTTCTTTGAGACGTAGCCGTAGATGTTGTAGGCGCTTCCGACCTTGAGGCCCGTCAACTCGACGTTCAGGCTTTTGTTCCGCTCGATCGGGACATTGCCCGCTTTCAGCGCCCTGTCGCCGCCCCTGTCGTTGCCGGCGGCGATATTCGTCTGTGAGGGCTTGCCGGAGCTGTTCTCGACGATTACCCAGTAGAGGGTTCCCTTTTCGGAGGATTGGACGGTCAGCAGGGCGGTGGTTTCGGTGATCGTTCCGACGCTGAATGCGGTGATCCAGCTTTTGCCCATATCGGCCTCGTCCTCGGTGCTGAAATACAGGCTGCGCACGTTGGTCAGTTTGCCGTCGCTTCCTTTCACCGTCGCGTACATCGTGTACGGCTTTGCCGCCGTGAGTTCATCCGCGACGACGGAGGTCTGCTCGTAGGCCTTTACTTTCATATTGCCTTTTTTGGGAGCGGTCGCGCCGGTCGCGTCCTTGCCCTGCGAAATCTGCAGGGCCGTCGGTGCGGAAGCGGGATTTTCGAGCAGGACCCAGTACAGGGAGCCGCCGATCCGCGAGGTCGCGTTCACGACCGCCCGCACGTTGTTGTGTTCCGAGAGCGCGAATTCGGTGATGGCTCTGGATTCCTGATCGATGTGCAGCACCTTGTTGATCACCTTGACGGTTTCCGCGCGCGTCAGGTTGCGCTTGGGATAGAAGTTGCCGTCCGGATAGCCGCTCAAATAGCCCTTGGTATAGGCGGAATTCACGGCCGCCACGGCCCATTCGCCGATCTGTGCCGCGTCTTTAAGTCCTTTCGGCGCCTTGGTCGAACTTTCGCCCGGGGATATCCGGAAGAGTACCGTCGCGACCTCTTCGCGCGTGATGGGATTGTCGGGCGCGAACCAAGTACCGCCGTCGTAGCCCGCGATATAGCCCGCGGCCGCGGCCTTGCGCACCTCGTTATAGTACCATTCGGAGGGCGAAACATCCGCAAAGGCTATGTTGCCGAGTGCCGTATAGCCCATGGCCGCGTTGATGACCTTGACGAATTCGGAGCGCTTGACGGCCGCGTCGGGTTGGAATCTGCCGTCGCTGTATCCGTTGATATAACCGTAATCGACGGCGCTGCGGATTTCTTCGTCGGCCCAATGGCCCATCGTGTCCACGAAATTGCTCGCGCCGCGGACGGGCGTTTCCCGCCAAAATATATCGAACAGCGTCAGCGTGAGTACGAGGGCGACGAGGATTGACAAGGGTCTTGACATCATTTTCATACGATCGTTCTCCGATATGTCACCGCTCAAGGCCCGCGCGGTCTATTTGAACGACGGCGTCAGTCCCCCGCCTCTACAGGCGGCGGGTTTCAACTTTCCAAGCTGTCAGTGGCGGGTGCAATCCCCCACTGACGCCTATGTTCTGCGGGGCGGCGGGCAAAGCCCTTAACCCCGCAGAACATCCGTTCAACAATTGAAGTGCGCCTTTGGCGCTTCAATTTTGGACGGAGCCAAAATTGAAAATGGGGCGAATGCTCCTTTGCATCTTGAGCCGTTCCGCTTCCACGTTGACCCGCACCGTCATGTTGCCGATGGCGGACCGGATATCGGCCGGGTTTTCGATCGGCGCCTCGGCGGTGAACATGGGGACGCCCGTTTCACGGGAATCTATAATGCCGCGCACAAAGGTCTTGTTGCATTTGTCGATCGCGGCGATGGGCGGCGCGAACAGCACTTTCTCACTCTCTCTACGGGGTAGGTCCGACATATAGTTGCCCAATGCGGCAACCAACTGGCCGTCGTGATACAATTCTATGCGAATATTGGCGTTTGTTTTTTCGTTGATTTCCATATCTGTTCATTGCACTTCCAAAGAGACAAAACTCTTGATTATATTATATCGCAACGGGGCGTGATTGTCCAGTTGCGCGTTTGTTTTTGATCCGCTTTGGACGAAAGGACGAAAGGGACGAAAGGTTACTGCTTAATTCGTCGCGTCCGTTCCCGTTCCGTTTAAAGAGGACGGCGGGTTCGGCCACAGCAGGTTGACGACATCCCGAACGATCGCGGGAATGCCGTCCGCGCCGGGTTTTTCCGGGATGAAACGCTCCATCGCCGGCAGGAAGTTCGCCAGATCATTCTTTGTGATGTTGTGCCATACCGGGTAGATATCCTTGTACTCGGAGGCCAATTCGTCATAGAGGCAGCGGATGCCGGCGGCCTGCCAGCCGATGCGCACAAAGGCGCGGGAGATGACCGCGATGCCGAATTTGTATTTCGTGATACCGTTTCGGATCTTGTCCTCCAGATCGTCGCCGGGTTCCAGCATGAAGTCGTCGTGAAAGACGGGCAGTCCCTCCGCCTCCAGCGCTTGCGCGAGCGGCAGGGCCATGCTTTCGCGGTCCTTGTAGTAATGCAGGAGGAAGGCCCGCAATCGGTATTTCTTGACGGCTTCGGCGAAGTTTTCGAGGGGGATGTTCCGGCCGGAGCTTCGTTCGCAAATCACGGGTTCGATCACGACGGGCGCGCCGCCGTCCGCGGGCAGGAGTCGCGTGAGGGCGCGAATCTTGGAGAAGAAGCTGCCCGAATCGATGACGGTGAACCAATGCCCGCCCTCCGGCAGGGGGATTTTGTAAGGGGATCGCTCGATGTAGCCGCCTATGAAGCGGTACGGCTTGTTCTCCTTGTAAAAGGCGTAGTTCTCTTCGTTCAAAATCAGGACGTTGGCCGCGTAGCCGAGCGTCACCTCCACCGTGCCGCCGGCGATCGTTCCCAGATCGTACAACAGATACTGCATAGTCCGTTCTCCTCATTTGACGATGTGCCGCTTTCTTTGCGAAGATATCCGTCCTTTCGCGTCCCGCGCCGCGCGCAAACGACGGATTCAGACCTCCCGGGACAGGCGGCGGCCCGCAAGCCGGTCGGCGCGCGCCGTTTCAAAGGCCGGCGCGTAGATGTTCATGAAACCCTCCACGAGGCGCGCTTCGCCCGCCGTGAGGTCGTATTCCCACATGCCGTTCACGTTCCGCATGTTGCTGCCGTCGCCGGCATTGTAGGCTTCGAGTTTATCGCCGTAACGGTTGAACAGAATCTCGTACATGCGCCTGCGGTCGGGGGAGCGCTGCGAGATGTAATCCACGAGCAAGCTCTCGGACTGCCCCGACATCGCCCTGCCGTGAACGGCGTCCTTGACGGCGGAACGCTCTATGAGCCTTTCCCATTCGTCCTCGCGCAAGGGAATCTCTTTCTTTGTCGGTATTTTGTCCCAGTCCGGCTTGCCCGGCGGTTTATCGCCTATCTGCCTGCGCGTGACGCGGCAGCGGAGTTCGCCGCTCGCACTTCCGCCGCTCACGCCGCCCGAACCGCGCAGAGCCGGAATCGGCGCCAATCTGTTCCTTGACGACACGCGCATGGTAAAATCCTTTCCGCCGCGGGGCGCCCGCGCGCATTGCGCAAATCCCCGCATAATAGTATATTACTATTTCATCGCGCATATTTCAAGAGTTAATCTTGAAAACGCGGAGGTCGGCGTGGTATACTGGTTATCGGAGAACGGCGCCGCTTTGCGCCGCCTAAGGATTCGTTACGGAATAAACTGGACATTTGGCTTGCCTTTTTTCCGCCGAACTGTGTTGCAAAGCCTCGCCGAACCTTAGGGTTCGTCTGCGTTTTGCGCCTTGCTCGACGAAAAAAA
>JAITKU010000065.1 GCA_031278255.1 Eubacteriales Family XIII. Incertae Sedis bacterium
CCCACTGACGCCTATGTTTTGAGGGGCGGCGGGCAAAGCCCTTGTCCCCTCAAAACATCCGTTCAACAATTGAAGTGCGCCTTTGGCGCTTCAATTTTGGACGGAGCCAAAATTGAATGACGGCGCAATCGGTCGGTAATGATACGGGACAAGCACAGATCATGTTTACGGAGTTTTTCTATTTGCTCAGGGCCTACAACCTGAAGATATCCATGAACGAGTGGATGACGCTTGTGAGCGCCCTCGACAGGGGGCTTGCGGGCAGTCTCACGGACTTTTACGAACTCTGTCACACGGTCCTCCTCAAGACGGAGGCGGACTTCGATAGGTTTGATCAGGCTTTTATGGAGTATTTTCGCGGCGTTTCGACGCCCGCGGACCTGCCGGACGCCTTTTGGGACTGGCTCGAAAAGGATCCGCGCACGCGCGATATAAACGACAGGAAAATGCTCGACGATTATCTGCTCGAACTGGAGGAATTGCAAAAGCGCTTCCGCGAGCGGATTGCGGAACAGAAAGAACGGCACGACGGCGGCAATTACTGGATCGGCACGGGCGGAACCTCCGCGATGGGCCACGGCGGCTACCACGCGCGCGGCATACGCGTGGGCGGTGAGGGCCGTCACAGGAACGCCGTTCAGGTGGCCGGCGAACGCAAATTCAAGGATTTCAGGCAGGACAGCATCCTGGACATTCGGCAGTTTCAGACGGCGTTTCGGAAGTTGCGCCAATATTCCTCCCGCCTCGACGGGCAAAGGTCGTTGCTGGACATAGAGGAAACGATCGATCGGACGGGCGACAACGCGGGGCGCCTCACGCTCGTGTGGAAGAAACCGCGCCGGAACACGGTGAAGCTGCTCGTTCTCTTCGATTCGGACGGCTCCATGCTGCCGTACAGCAGACTGTGCAACAGGCTGTTTCAGGCGGTCAGCAAGTCCGGACACTTCAAGGACCTGAAAGTCTATTACTTCCACAACTGTATCTACGAACACCTGTACACCACGCCCTATTGCCGCAGGAACGAATGGATCGACACGGAATGGGCGCTGAAGAACCTGAACGGGGAATACAGGCTCATCCTCGTCGGCGACGGCGCCATGGCTCCCTCGGAACTGTTGCGAAAGGGCGGCAGTTCCTATATCGGACTCTACAACGAAATCCCCGGCATCGACTGGCTGAACCGCTTTCGCAGGGCATACGGGAAGTCGATCTGGCTGAACCCCCTCCGGGAAGCGGAGTGGGAATACGCCTACGGCAGCTATACCTTGAAGATCATCAAGGAGATATTTCCGATGTACGAACTCTCATTGGACGGGCTTGAGACGGGGATAAAGAAGCTTCTGTCGGGGCGCTGAATCCGCCCGGTCGCCGCGCAAACCCCGACGGATTGGTAAAACACATGGAACTTGGCAAGGCCTACAAATTTTTTCTGGATCACATCCACGGACTCATGGTCATAAACAAGGCCGGCAATGTGGTCTATATGAACCGGCAATGCGCCGATTACATCAAGGTCGATCTCGTCTCCTCCATCGGCAAATACGTCACGGACGTGTTCCCGCCGTCGAATATGCAGAATCTCCTCACGGGCAATAAGCGGGTCAATTCAAATTTCTATTTCGCGGACGGCCGCATGAGCTTCAGTATGCAGGTGCAACTGCGCGAAGGGGATGCGATCGTCGGCGTACTCGAGTACGATCTGATACAGGATGTGGACGCGCTCGAGGATTTTGTCGCAAAATACACGAAGATCCTTGCGGAAGAGCGAAAGACCTATCGCGAACAGCTTCGCAACCTGCGCCGGACGAACTATTCCATAGGCGATCTGATCGGCTCGTCCCCCAAGATGATCGAACTGAAAAACCGGATTATGCAGGCCGCCACGACGAACTCAACGGTCGTGATCACGGGCGAAACGGGCACGGGCAAGGAACTCGTGGCGCATTCCATACACAATCTGAGCGCGCGCACTTTCGGCAACTTCATCAAGATCAACGCCGCCGGCTTTCCGGAGAGCCTTGCCGAATCGGAGTTCTTCGGCTATGAAGAGGGCGCGTTCACGGGGGCGAAGAAAGGCGGCAAGAAAGGAAAGTTCGAGTTGGCCGACGCGGGAACGCTGTTCATAGACGAGATCAACCAGATGCCGCTTCCCTTGCAGCCCAAGATACTGCGCGCGCTGCAGGAACGGGAGATCGACCGCGTGGGCGGCGGCGAAAGCGTTCACATAGACGTTCGGATCATCGCGGCGAGCAATCGCGATCTGGCGGAACTCGTGCGAGAGGGGAGTTTTCGGGAGGACCTCTTCTATCGGCTGAACGTCCTGCCGATCTGCATTCCGCCGCTGCGCGAGCGGAAAGAGGACCTGCCGGAACTCGTGATGGACAAGGTAGTGAAGCTGAATCTGGAACTCGGCAAGAACATCATCTACGTGGACGACGCGGTCTATGGCAGGCTCAGGGACCACGACTGGCCCGGCAACGTGCGCGAGCTGCACAACGCGATCGAACAGGCCATGAACTACGCGGAGGGGGATACCCTGCGCGTCGAATACTTCAACCTGCGCATCGACAACAGCCGCCTCGACCTGTCGAAGCTCAGCAGCTTCGAGAATCCCATAGAGGCCATAAAGAGAGAAGCGGAGCGCAAGCTGATCAACGAGATATTGGCGATGTTCGACGGCAACCGATCGAAAACGGCCGATTATCTGAAGATATCGCGGCCCTTGTTGTATCAGAAAATGGCGCGGCTCGGCATCAAAACCGTGAAGTAGGGTCGCGCGGTGCGCATTTTTCGTAAGTATATACTTACACTGTAAGTTTATACTTACGGTCTTGACCGTCTCTCCCCTTGTCTTGAAAATGCAATGAATTTCGCGCTTTTCCCGCGCGCGCGGCGCGTCTTTGTAAGTATCCGCTTACAAGGGCGCGTTTGTCATTGTCTTGAAAAACGTTTAAAATCAACGCGTTCGCGGCCCCGCGCGCCGCCTTGCGACCGGCACGATAGTTGCGTATGCAAAAGGCATTCGTAGTTCGTTGTTTTTATCGAGGCTGTTGCGCGGGCACATCCCCCAAGCCGTTTCGCGTTGCCCGCCGGCCGGAAAAGGAGTGTCAATGGAAGCTTTAGAAGCATTGCAAAGCTATGGCCCGGTGAGCCTTTTGCCCGTAGCTTGCGTAATCATTACGGCCGTGATCACGCGGCGGGCCGTAGAGGCTCTGCTCGTGGGCACGCTGGTCGGTTCCGTCATCGTCGCGGGGATGGGACTTTCGGGCGGCGCCTGGTTTTCGGGCGCGGCGACCGGCTTTTGGACCGTGTGGTTTAACTTTACCATCGCCGAGATAGGGGATTCGGCGGGCTATATCATCATGTTCGGCATGTTCGGCGCGCTGATTCGCCTGCTGGACGATTCGGGCGCGGCGCTCGGATTTGCGGATGTCGGCGCTTTGGTTTCAAATTCCAGAAAAAAGACGATGCTCTTCACTTGGATACTCGGCATCGTCATATTTATAGAGGATTATCTGAACGCGCTGGGCGTCGGCGTCGCCATGCGCACGCTGACCGACAAATGGAAGATTTCGCGGGAATTTCTCGCCTTTCTCGTAAACTCTACGGGCGCGGCCGTCTGCATATTGGTACCGATATCCACTTGGGGCGTGCTGTATTCCGGGCAGATCGAGGAACTGGGGCTGATCGAGGGGATGCACGGCATCGAGGCCTATGCCCGTTCCATACCGTTCATGCTCTACGCCTGGATCGCGGTGCTGGTGGTGCCGCTCTTCTGCCTCGGCGTGATCCCCCTCTTCGGACCGATGAAGAAAGCGGAGGCCAGGGCGCTCGAAACGGGAAAGACTTTCCCGGACTGGTACTATGAGGGCGGCTCGGCCGACGAGATGACCGCCGCCGTGAAGCCGTCGAGCGCGTGGAATTTCATCGTGCCGATGGTGGTCATGGTGATCATTACGCTGCGCTTCGATTTCAATATCACCTTGGCCGTGATCGTGAGCTACGTGGTCTGTTTCCTGATGCTGTTCTTCCAAAAGAAAGTCAAACTCGGGGATTTCCTCGACAAGCTCGTGATCGGCTTCAAGGACATGCTGTATGTCACCATGCTGGTGCTGATCGCGTTTATGCTGCAGGATGTGAATGACGCGCTGGGCCTCACGCCCTTTGTGATCAAGACCGTCGCGCCCGTCCTGAGTCCCGCGCTCTTCCCCATGATCACTTTCCTGATCGTGGCGTTGCTCGCTTTCTGCACGGGCAGTTTCTGGGGTGTGGCGATGATCTCATTCCCCATCATACTGCCGCTGGCTCTGGCGATGAACGTGAATCCTTTCCTCGCCATAGGCGCGGTTTCGGCCGCGACCTCTTTCGGCAGCCACGCCTGCTTCTACAGCGACGCCGTGACGGTGACGGCCGCTTCGACGGGCATTCGGAACATGGATTACGCGCGGACCTCCATCCCGCTGATCATGGTTCCCTTTGCCATAGCCATCGCGCTCTATCTGATCGTGGGCTTTGTGTTCGCGTGATCGCGGCGGGAATGAGGAGGAATTTTCGGAATGAACAAGGGAAAGCTGAAAATCGGCATGACGCAGTTTGCCTGCGCCGCCGACCGCGCGGCCAATCTCGCAAAGGCCGAAAGCCAGATTCGCGAGATGGCGGGGCGCGGCGCCAAGGTGATCTGCACGCAGGAACTCTTTTCAAGCAGGTATTTCGCGCAGATTGTGGATTTCAAATGCTATGATCTGGCGGAGCCGCCGGACGGACCCACGAACACGCGTATGCGGGCCTTGGCGCGGGAACTCGATACGGTTATCGTAAGCTGCTATTACGAATACGCGATGGACGGGCTGTACTACAACGCCGCGGCCGTGTTCGACGCGGACGGCGCCCTGCTCGGCAATTACAGAAAACATCACATACCCGAGGGGCCGCAGTACCTCGAAAAATTTTACTTTGCGCCGGGGGATTCGCCGTATCTGGTGTTCAAATCCAAGTACGGGACTTTCGGCGTGCTGATCTGCTGGGATGAGTGGTTCCCCGAGGCGACGCGCATTTTGGCCCTGAAAGGCGCGGATTTCGTGTTCTATCCCTCGGCCATCGGCTCGGAGCCGGACAACCCGGATCTGGATACCGCGGAAACGTGGCGCAACGGGATACGGGGCCACGGCATCCACAACAATTTCTACGTGTGCGCCTGCAATCGCGTCGGGCGTGAGGACGCGACGGACGGCAGCGGTTTCATGGAGTTTTACGGACGCGGCTTTGTTTGCGACCCTTGGGGTACGTTCATCGCCGAGGGCAAGCGCGGCGAAGAGGATACCATCGTCGCGGAACTCGATCTCGACGAAATCAAGCGGGCGCGCGATATTTTGCAATTTCACAGGGACAGACGGCCGGATTCGTATGGGGAGATATTGCGAATGCAGGGATAGTGTCTGCTAAACCATGAAAAACCGAGTAAGAGCCCTGCATGCAGGCAGAGGGGATTTGAGATGAAAGCGGATTTGCTTATAAAGAGTCGCGCCGTTTTTTCCGGCGCGACGGATACGCCCTTTCCCGGCTACGTGGCGGTAAGGGGCAATCGGATCGGCGCGGTCGGAAAGGGAGAGGGCGGCGCCGAGGACCTGATCGACGGAAAAACAAAGGTGATCGACGCGGGGGACCGGCTCGTAATGCCGGGCTTCCACGACAGCCATGTGCATTTGCTCATGGCGGGCCTGTATCGTCGCTACGTGAATCTGATCGCGGCGCGCTCCGAGGCGGAGGCGGCGCGGATGACGGCGGAGGCGGCCGAGAAAGACCCGTGCAAGGACGGCTTTGTGATCGGCTTCGGCTGGTATCACGTCTTTTGGGACGAGAAAAGGCTCCCGCGCAAGGAGAACCTCGACAGATATTTTAAGGACAGGCCCGTGTTGCTCGTGAACGCGGAGGCGCACGGCGTATGGGTGAACAGCAAGGCGCTGGCGCTGGCCGGTATCACGCGGGATACAAAGGACCCTTTCGGCGGAAAGATAGAGCGGGACGAACACGGGGAAGCGACGGGCTTTCTGTACGAGGGCGCGTCCGGCCTCGTCACGCGCCACGCGTTCGCCTTTTCGCCGGAGCGGGAAGCGGAAATCCTGCGGGCCTTTATGGAGGGCGCGGCCGCCTACGGCATTACCTCCGTCAACGATGTGATGCCGTATTTTCACGGCAACATGGGCAGCGTGGCGGCTTACGGCGCGCTCGACGCGCGGGGCGGACTCAGCGTCAGGATACACGCCGCGCCGAATCTGCTCGGCGATCTTGACGAGGTACTCGCGTGGCAAAAAAAATACAATTCCGATAAGCTGCGCGTGGATATGGTGAAGCAGTTCCTCGACGGTGTGAGTACGACGCATACGGCGCTCGTGCTGGAGGACTACACGGACGCGCCGGGCAACAGGGGCAGCGCGCTGTTCCGTCTGGAATCCATCGAAAAGGCCGTGCCGGAGGCGCACCGGCGGGCCTTGTCGGTCAAGCTGCATTCCTGCGGCGACGCGTCGCTCAGGCTGGCGCTCGACTTCTATGAAAAGGCGTACAAGCTGCACGGGAATACCGGCGCCCGTCACGCGATAGAGCATTGCGAGATGGTGTCCGAGCGGGATATGCCGCGCTTCGGCGCGCTCGGGGTGATCCCCTCCGTGCAGCCCGAACATCTGGCGCTGACGCAGCGCTTCGCGGAGAATCCGTATTTTGTTACGCTCGGAAAGGAGCGCGCGGACAAGACTTGGCCGTTTAAGAGTCTGCTCGCGTCCGCCGGCGTACTCGCGATCGGCAGCGATTGCCCCGTTGTGGACAGCAATCCCTTTCTCGAGATATACCGCGCCGTGACGCGACTCCACAACGACGGGGAACCGGCGGGCGGCTGGAATCCCACGCAGAAGCTGACGCTCGCGGAGATATTGAAATGCTATACATGGGGTTCCGCCTACGGCGTGCGCCGCGAAAACGAGATCGGCACGCTGGCGCCGGGGTACTTCGCGGATATCGCGATCCTCTCCGGGAATCCGTTCACGGAGAATGTGTCGGCATTGCAGGAAGGCAAGGTTGACTTCACCGTTATGGACGGGGAGGTGATCTACGCGCGCGGATAAGGGCGGGCCTGTGCCGGGCTCTTCGACGCGGCGGCGCTACGCGAGGTAGCGGAACACCCCTTTTACAAGCCCGAGAATCCGCACATCCGTGAGGATGATCGGACTCATGGACGCGTTCTCGGGCTGCAGCCGTATGCGGCCGTTCTCGCGGTAGAAAGTCTTGACGGTCGCTTCGCTCTCGAAGCCGTCCACCATGGCCACGACGATGTCGCCGTTTTCGGCGGTTTCCTGTTGCCGCACGAGTATGTAGTCGCCGTCGCAGATGCCCGCTTCTATCATGCTGTCGCCGTGTACCGTCAGCATGAAGCCGGTTCCGCTCGGCATGAAGCGGGCCGGGACGGGGATGCTGTCCTCGATGTTTTCTTCCGCCAGCACGGGGCTGCCGGCCGCGATGCGACCCACGACGGGCACGTCCACGATGTCTATCCTGTCGGAACGCGTGTTCTCCGCGGCCCTTTGTTCACCGTCCGGCGGCGCGTCCTCCTGTGTGCCGGCGCCGGTCAGCATGAGCGCGCGCGGCTTGGCCGGGTCTTTCTTGATGTAACCCTTGCGCGCGAGCCGAGCCAGATCGTTGTGCGCGGTGGACGTGGACTTGATGTGCAGGGCCGTGCATATCTCGCGCACGGTGGGCGGGTAGCCTTTCAGCCGCAACTCCTCTTTCATATAATCGAGTATCTGCCGTTCGCGCTTCTTCAAAACTTCCATAGCCTGACTCCTCCGCGCGCGTTCGCGCGCTTTCGTGAAAAATGCAAGGATCGCATGACGTTAAGGCTATTGTATCACAATCCGAACGGAATGTAAACATGCGTTCTG
>JAITKU010000171.1 GCA_031278255.1 Eubacteriales Family XIII. Incertae Sedis bacterium
CCCACTGACGCCTATGTTTTGAGGGGCGGCGGGCAAAGCCCTTGTCCCCTCAAAACATCCGTTCAACAATTGAAGTGCGCCTTTGGCGCTTCAATTTTGGACGGAGCCAAAATTGAATGCTTTTGATTGGACCTTTGAACTGTAACAACGCTCGGCAATGAAAGGCAATGAAAACAAAAGGCGCTCGCTTATCACTTGAACTTTCGCGGCGCGCGTGATAGAATGAATAGCGTCCGGGAGGTAGCAAATGGAAAAGGATTTCACGCGGGGACTCGAACGGCGCCTGCGCGCAAGCAACGAGATAGACCCGGCGTTCTACGGCAAATGGGATGTGAAACGGGGTCTGCGCAACGCGAACGGTTCCGGCGTCGTCGTGGGCCTAACCCGCGTGGGCGATGTGCAGGGCTACGCGGTAAACGAACGCGGGGAGAAGCTGCCCATCGGCGGCAAGCTGTTTTATCGCGGCATCGATGTGGAGGATATCGTAAACAACTGCATCGCGGAGGGCCGTTTCGGTTACGAGGAAACCGCGTACCTGTTGCTCTTCGGCGAACTGCCGGACCGGGAGCAGTTGCGCGCATACGAACGTTTACTGGGCAGGAAGCGCGTGCTTCCGAACGGCTTCATACGCGATATGATCCTGACGGCGCCGTCCGGAAACATCATGAATAAGCTGGCGCGCAGCGTCTTGGCGCTTTACTCCTACGACAAAAACCCGGACGATACGTCCACGGACAACGTGCTGCGGCAGTCCATCGACCTGATCGCCTACTTTCCGGCGCTGATCGCCGCCGCGTATCAGGCCAAACAGATGCTCGTGAACAAGCGCGCCGGCATCTATCTGCATTCGCCCGATCCCGCGCGCGGCACCGCCGAGAACATCCTGCTTCTCACGCGGCCCGACGCCGCGTTCACCGATTTCGAGGCCAAACTGCTCGACATCTGCCTGATCCTGCACGCGGAACACGGCGGCGGCAACAACTCCAGCTTCACGACCCACGTCGTCACATCCACGGGGACGGACACCTATTCCGCCGTCGCGGCCGCCGTCGGTTCCCTGAAAGGGCCGAGGCACGGCGGCGCCAACATAGAGGTCATCGAAATGATAGAGGACCTCAAAAAGCATGTGGACGATATCACGGACGAGCGCAAACTCAGGGAATACCTGATCAAGCTGCTCACGGGCGAGGCGGGCGACGGGAGCGGGCTTATATACGGACTCGGACACGCCGTATACACCCTTTCGGACCCGCGCGCCGTGTTGCTCAAGCGGATGGCCCGCAAGCTGGCCGAAGAAAAGGGCCTGCTCGCGGACTTCGCCCTCTTCGAGTACATAGAGCGCCGGGCGCCGTCGCTGTATCGGGAGGTCAAGGGCACGGACAAGACCATGCCGGCCAATGTGGACCTGTATTCGGGCTTCGTCTACAAGGCGCTCGGCATTCCGAACGAACTGGCCACGCCCATATTCGCGGCGGCCAGAATCGCGGGCTGGTGCGCGCACAGGCTCGAGGAATTGGCCGAGGGCGCGCGGATCATGCGCCCCGCTTACAAATGCGTCCAGCCGCAGGTTTCGTACATCCCGCTCGCCGAGCGGATAAGACCGTGAACGAAGCGAGGCTGCGCGTCATACGCGGCGGGCTGCACCCCGCCGCCCATAAGACGGAACGGCGCTTTTCGAGCGCTTTCGCGACGGATACCCGCCTCATGGGGGTTTTCGTCCTGTACATCCATTGGATTCGGGGAGAAGCGGACACCGACGCGGACCTCCACCAGTTCTTCTATATCGACACGGAAAAATTCGGACTCGAAACCTATCGCGGCATAGAGGGCAACAACGCCGCCCTCCTCTATGAGACTGAACAGACCTTGCTCGGCGGACTCGGCGGGAACAAGACCGATATAACGGAGGACGAGGCGACCTTTATCATTCAAAAATATTCGGATATGGCGAAAACGAGCGGGACGGGGCTTCCCGCGGGCAAGGAGGCTTTCGCCTTTATTCTGGACAAGAAGGTATCGCTGACATCGATCGAGGAGGACATCCTCTTCCGTAAGCTGTGCGCTCCGCTCGAAAGCAACGAACACGCGATCAACTATTTTCTGATGCGCTACTTCGCCAAGGACGCGGAGGCCGTCAAGCGCCTGAGTACGAGGCCCATCCCGATGAGCATGGCGCCGAACAAGCAGAGCGAAACCCTCTGCAAGAACACCATCGAGCCTTATATCAATCCGAGCGGGGTATCCTATCTCTGCGAGTCCCTGATCGAAAACAACCACCGTTATCAACTCGTCCTCTCGGAAATCTACATGAACGCGCGGCGGGTTTCTTTCTTCTGCATACGCTCCTGCTTCTTCATCAGCGCGTCCGAGGCCGCCATGATGCTCGGCAGACCGGAATACATCACGATCTACGAAATCCTGATCGAACCCGAGGACCTGCGAAAGACACTCGCGCGTATCTATCCCGGCGCCATGCAGAAAAAGCGGGACGGCGGCTGTCTCTACCTGCAGTTCAAGAGCAACAACGACCACCTCAAGGAGTCCGTGTATCGCTTAAACGACGACATCCGCGGCGTATTCTTCGTCACGGATCAAGGCCAATTCATCGCCGTCGCCTATTCCTTGGCGGCCATAAACCGCATAGAAAAGGAGTTGCAGTCCGCCGTGAGGATGGGACTTCGCATCAGCGAGCGTTACGAATTCAAGGAATCCGTGTTCTACGAATTCATGCAGAGCGATTTTCTGGACTTCTCCGATTTTGTGGATTATCTGAACGAATTTGAGCCGGGGGAATGAGAGGCAAAAATCGATACCGCCCCGCGCCCGGTCTTATCACGAGGCGGCGGATTCCCGCGACATGAGCAGATCGACGATCTGCTTGCTTATTTTTTTGACGGGCGCCCCGCTCAGGTTGGAAACGACCGTAACCTGCAGGTCAAGCTTCGGGCATATCCAAAAACTCGCGCGAAAGCCGTCGTCCGTCCCCTCGTGGCCGTACAGTCTGTATCCGTTCTGCTCGCGAATAAACCAAGCGAGTCCGATATGCTCCCCGTTGTTCGGAACGAGCGCGTAGGCGGTCCGCGCCCTTTCGCAGCCCACCGGCCCGGGCAGAGCGCCGCGCAGCTGCGCTTCGCCGAAGCGGCGCATATCCCGCAGGTTTGAACTCAGCGTCGAACTCGGGGCGTGCGCGCGGTTGTACGGGAAGTGCGGCGCGCGGACGATGTGTTTGGCCGCGTCCTTGTCGTGGGGCGCGCAGACGCCCGCGGCGAGCAGTGCGTCCGTTGTGAGGGCGCGCGCGATCTCCGCGCGCGAGGCCCGCTCCGCGTCCATGCCGCGGCCCGCCGGCGTGCGCATATAGGTCAAAAAGGTCGTATCGTCCATGCCGAGCCGCCGCAATACGCTCTCCTCCATAAAGGCCTCGAAACTTTGCCCCGCGCGCGCGGCGAGCAGCGCGCCGAGGAGTTCGTAGCCGATATTGCTGTAGCGAAAGCGCCCCGCCCGCGGCGACCACAGGAGCGTGGCTTCCCGCAGTTCGTCGCCGCACAGATAGCGTTGCAGCGCGCCGCTGTCCGTTTCCGGCGCGTCCCAGCGATAATCCGTCACATCGGGCAGCCCCGCGGTGTGCGTCAAAAGGTGCAGCGCGTTGATCTCCCCGCAGCGCGGATCGCGCATCCGAAACCAAGGCAGATAGTCGCAAACGGGCGCCTCGAGTTCCAAAAGACCCCGTTCGGAAAGGAGCAGCGCGCCCGTCGCGACGAAGAGCTTAGAGACCGACGCCATGTGGAATACATGCTCCGTCCGCAGGACCGCGCGTTCCCGAAAATCCGAAAATCCCGCGGCGGTTTCGCAGTTTGTGCCCGCGCAGGGGAGCGGACTGTCCGCCCCGACGTACACGCCCGCGGCCAGTCCCGGAAGATCGAAACCGAAAGCGGCCCGCTCGATGTGCGCTCTGATTTTTTCATTGTAATCCATGCCCGCCTCCGATCCGGTTCCCCGGCGTCCGCAGAGGGCGCACGGGCGTTTCGCGCGCCCCTAAGATTGCGCGGGCTCCATGCGTACGCGCGCCATGACCGCGGATTCTGTCGGGCAGTCCCGATGGTCCCGCGCGCGCGCGGCGATCGCGTCGGCCGCCTCCATGCCCTCGATCACCCTGCCGAAAGCGGCGTACTTCCCATCGAGGTGCGGGGCCTTGTCCACCATGATGAAGAACTGAGAAGAGGCGGAATTCGGATCGCTCGTCCGCGCCATGGACAATACGCCCCGATCGTGCGCGAGGTCGTTTCGGAAGCCGTTTTCCGTGAACTCGCCCGCGATGGCCGCCGCCGTCCTGCCGTCCGTGCCGGCGCCGCCCTGTATCATAAAACCCGGAATAACCCTGTGAAACTCCGTGCCGTCGTAGAAGCCCGACGCGACGAGGGCCGTGAAGTTCTTTACCGTGTTCGGCGCGAGGTCCGGGTACAATTCCGCGCGCAGCACGTCGCCGTTCTCCATTTCGATCCTGACAATCTCGCTCATAAGTCCCTCCTAATCTTCTGCTTAATCTTCACGAAGGCGAAACACATCGCCGACAGGTCCGCCGGCGGCCGCGACCGCCCACAGTTCCTCACGCAACATCGGCGGATAGACACAGGGCAGCGCGCCGAGTTCCCCGCGGGAAAAGTAACGCAACTCCCGCAGCACCTGATGTGCCGCGTCGAACTCCGGATCCGCGCCGAGCGCCGCCGCGCCGTTTGCGGCCCGCGCGAGAAAAAAATTCACGAAACGTTGCCCCCCGTCCTCTGAAACCGCCTCCACATGCCACAGGAGGGGACCGATCGTCACGCCGAGGCCCGTTTCCTCAAACACCTCGCGCGCGGCGGCCTGCACGGCGTTCTCGCCCGCCTCTATGCCGCCGCCGGGCGGCATCCAGATATCGCGCCCCTCATGGCGCTGCCGCACGAGCAGCACCCTGCCCGCTTCGTCGAAGAGGATCACCCGCACGCCGCCTGTCCACATATTTCCTTTTATTCCTTTCTTTTCCTCGATGCCGCACCGTCGCCTCTCCGCCCCGCCTCAGCCCGCCCCGCAGAACACAGCCGCCGGGGAATTGGGCGGCGTCGTTCAAGGCATCGATGCGTGCGCGCCGGGCAGGAACAGAGCGCCCGCGGCGGCGGCCAAAAGCATGACCGCAACCGTGTTCAGCTTAAATCTTCCGCCCAAAAGAAGCGCGCAGACAAAGATCGCGCAGGGGATCGGATTCAGATAGGCCGCGCCCTCGAGCAGCCAGCGTTCCGAGATCAATTTCCCGGCCGTGAGGGTGGAATCCGCCATAAAAACGGCGGCCGAAGCGATCAATCCGACGGTGACGGGCCTTACGCCCGCGAGCGCCGACTGCAGGGTACGGCTTTTTTCAAAGCGCTCCATAAAGCGCAGGGCCGCAAGCACGCACAGAAAGGAGGGCGCAACGATACCGACGGTCGCCGCCAAGGCGCCCGGGATTCCGGCCGCATAGAAGCCCGTATAGGTTGCCGCGTTCACGGATATCGGACCCGGCGTGGCCTGCGACAGGGCCACAAAGCGCGCAAACTCGCTCGCGCCCATGACGCCGAAGCGCCCGACGCTCTGAAAGATCAGCGGAAGCATTGCGTAGCCGCCGCCGAAGCTGACGATACCGATATGGAAGAATACCAAAAACAGCGACAGCAGAATCATTTCCGCGCCCCCCTCCCGCCGACTCTCCCGCGCACAAGTCCGACGCCGGCGCCGAAAGCTATGACCGCCAAGGCGGAAACGCCGCCGAACGCGATCGCCGCAAAAGCGAGGACCGCGAGCGCGACATCCGTCGCCTTTTTTATGAGACCCTTGCCGATACGCAGACACGCGACGACCACGAGCGCCGCGGCCGCGGCTTTCGCGCCCTCAAACGCGCCGAGAATCCGGGGGTTTTCGCCCAAGGTCCCGAGGAGAAACAGCATCGCTATGATAACGATAAAGGACGGCGCCACAATGCCGGCGGCCGCCGCCAAAGCGCCCGCGAGTCCGCCCGTTTTCCTGCCGATGTATATGCCCGCGTTGATCACGATCGCGCCCGGCAGACTGTGGCAGAGGGCCAAGCAATCGGCGGCCTCGCTCTCGCTTATCCAGCGCCTCTTCCTTACGGCGCAATCGACAACGAGGGGCGTCATGGCGGCGCCCCCGCCGACCGTAACGAGTCCTATGACGAAGAACGACGAAAACAGCGCCCACAGAAGCGCCGCGCGGGCCTTGTGCGCGGCCGTGATTTTCATGAGACGTCGGCCGGCCGGCCGGTTTTTGCGGGTCCGAAGCGCTCCGCCTCGATGAAGCGCAGGGCCTCGGCGACGGCCTCGGCCGAGGATTTCTCGACGGCCGCTTTCTCGCGCCGCAGCTTGTATTCAACGATGTCGCCGTCCGCTTTCTTGCCGACTGTGATCCTTACGGGGATACCGAACAGATCGGCGTCCTTGAACTTGACGCCCGCGCGCTCGTCCCTGTCGTCGAGCAGGACCTCCGCGCCCGCGTCCGCCAGCGCCGCGTATATCCGTTCCGCCAGCGCGGTCTGCGCCGCGTCGCCGTGCTTCACGATCGTCACGATCACGTGGTAGGGCGCTATCGAAACGGGCCACAGTATGCCGTCCGCGTCGTGGTTCTGCTCGACGACGGCCGCCAGCGTGCGCGTGACGCCGATCCCGTAACTGCCCATCACGATGGGACTGTCCCGCATGTTTTCATCCTTGTAATACGCGCCCAGACTCTCGCTGTACTTGGTTCCGAGTTTGTATATCTGCCCGACCTCCACGCCCCGCGCCGTCCGCACGGGCGCGCCGCAGACGGGACAGGGATCGCCCTCCCGAATCAGCTTCAGATCCGTGACGTGCGCGGCGCTGTAGTCGCGTCCGTAGTTCACATTCTTGATATGGTGATCGGCCTTGTTCGCCCCGGCGCACAGATTCCTTTGGCCCGGCAGCTCGCTGTCCGCGATCACCCGGCAGTCGTGCAGACCCATAGGCCCCGTGAAGCCGCAGACGCAACCCGTCACGGCCTCGATGTCCGCCTCTTCCGCAAAGACGACGGCGTGTTCGGGAACCCCGAGACAGTTGATCAGCTTCGTCATGTTCAGTTCGTGGTCGCCCCGTATGAAAGCGATCACGTATTCGGAAACCGCGCCTTCCTCGCCGAGGACGGCGAAGAGCAGCGCCTTTATCGTCCTGTCGGTCGCAAGACCCAGATAGGCCGCGACCTCCTCTATGGTCCTCGTCCCGGGCGTGTACACCGTCTCGGCGGGAAGCATTGCCGTTTCCTCCGCGGGCGCGTCCACGGTCCGCGCGCGTTCCGTCGTCGCGGCCATGCCGCAGGCGTCGCAGTAAACCATCTCGCTCTCGCCGCTCTCCGCCAAGGCTTGAAATTCGTGGGAAGCGTTGCCGCCCATCGTTCCGCTGTCTGCCTCCACCGCGCGAAAGCGCAGCCCGCAGCGCGTGAACACGCGCACATAGGCATCGAACATCTCTTCGTAGCTGCGATCGAGTCCGGCGCGGTCCCGGTCGAAAGAATAGGCGTCTTTCATCACAAATTCGCGGGCGCGCATCAGGCCGAAGCGCGGCCGCGCCTCGTCCCTGTATTTCGTCTGTATCTGGTAGAGATTCATGGGCAGTTGCCGATAGGAACTGACCTCGTTCCGCACGATATCCGTGAAGATCTCCTCGTGCGTGGGGCCGAGGCAGAATTCGCGTTCGCGCCTGTCCTTGACGCGCCACATCTCGGGTCCCATGACGTACCACCGCCCGGACTCTTTCCAAAGCTCCGCCGGCTGTATGGCCGACATGTGTATCTCCTGCGCGCCCTTTGCGTCCATCTCTTGGCGCACGATCGCCTCTATCTTTCTGACGGAACGGAAGCCCATGGGCATGAAGCCGTAGACGCCGGAGGCGAGTCTGCGGATCATACCGCTTCGCAAGAGCAGGATATGGCTCGGAATCTCCGCCTCGGCGGGCGCTTCACGCAGGGTGTTGATGTGCATTCTCGATAATCTCATCTTCATCTCCGAAATTTTAAAGGTTTATTCCCCGAAAGGTCTATTCTCTGAAAAGCAGGACCGTCGCCTGCGCGGCCACGCCTTCCTCTCTGCCCGCAAACCCGAGTCCCTCTGTCGTCGTCGCCTTTATCGAGATTCGTTCCGGCGCCGTACCCATCGCGCGGGCAAGCCGTTCGCGCATGGTCCCGATGTACGGCGCCAGCTTCGGTCGTTCCGCCAGGATTGTCGCGTCGGCGTTTATGAGCGCATAACCGCGCGATCGGACCGCGGCGAAAGCCTCCGTGAGGAGGAGCAGGCTCGATATGCCCTCATAGCGCGCGTCCGTGTCCGGGAACATGCCGCCTATATCGCCGAGCGCCGCCGCCCCGAGCAGGGCGTCGATGAGGGCGTGCGTGAGGGCGTCGGCGTCGGAGCGGCCCAAAAGCCCGCGGTCGTGCGGAATGCGGACGCCGCCCAGGATCAAATCCCTGCCCGCGCAGAAGCGGTGCGCGTCACAGCCGCTTCCGACGCGCAGTCCGCCCTCCGCGCCGTCCGCGCGCGCCGCGATCGCCCGCGCCGCCGCCGCGTCCTCCGGCGTCGTCAGCTTGATATTGTCGTAATCTCCCTCTGTAAGATACACCTTTTCGCCGATCCTTTCAAGCAAAACGGCATCGTCCGTGCCCGTAAAACCCGCCTTGGCCGCCGCCGCGTGCGCCGCGCACAGCAAAGGCCGCAGGAAAGCCTGCGGCGTCTGCATCATATACAGCGCGCTGCGGTCGAGCGTTTCCGTAAATACGCCGTCCCGCACCGTCTTGATCGTATCCTTGGCGGGCACCGCCGCCGCCGCCGCGCCCCGCTCCGCCGCGCAGCGCAATACGCGATCGATACAGCCTTGCGATACAAAGGGCCTGACGGCATCGTGAACCAGCACGAGGTCCACCGCCGCGGGCAGGGCCGAAAGCCCCGCGAACACCGAGGCCTGCCGTGTCGCGCCGCCCGCGCATACGCCCCGCAGCTTCGCAATCGAAGCGCAAAGAATCGCGCGGCAATCCGCCGCGCGCGCGGGTTCCGCCACCACGTAAATATCATCAACGGAAGCGTTGTTCTCAAACGCTTCCGCTGTTCTTGTCAGGACCGGCAGACCGCCGATCCGCATAAACTGTTTCGGCAGTTCCGCGCCCATGCGCAGACCCGCGCCGCCGGCGGCGATGATGACCGCCACGCGCTTGTCACGATACATTCGATTGCTTCCCCTTGGGCTTGGCGAAGATCATGCGGCCGGCGGAGGTCTGCAGCACGCTCGTGACGAGTACATCCACCGACTTTCCGATGAATTTCCGCCCCTCCTCCACGACGATCATCGTGCCGTCGTCGAGATAGGCCACCGCTTGGTTGTTCTCTTTCCCCTCCTTTACCGGGAAGATATTCATGTCCTCCCCCGGCAACACGACGGGTTTCAGCGTGTTGGCGAGTTCGTTTATGTTCAGCACCTCGACGCCCTTGATCGTGGCCACCTTATTCAAATTGAAGTCGTTCGTGACGACCTTGCCGTGCAGCACCTGTGCCAGCTTCAGCAGCTTAACGTCCACCTCGGGTATCTCTTCGAGGTTCTTGTCCGCTTCCGTGTTGTAGATATCCACGCCGTGTTCGGTCTGTATCCTGTTCAGAACGTCGAGTCCCCTCCGCCCGCGATTCCGCTTCAGGCTGTCCGAGGAGTCCGCGATGTGGCGCAGTTCCACGAGTACAAATTCCGGGATTACAACGGGACCCTCTATGAAGCCCGTTTTCATGATATCGGCTATCCGTCCGTCGATGATCACGCTCGTATCGAGTATCTTGGGCGTTGCGTCCGCGCCCTTGCCCCTCGCCTTGGGCGCCGTGCCGCCGCGCCGCGCGGAAAGCCACGCGGAGATCAGGTCCTTGCCCTTCTTCGTGGCGACGACGACGCCGAGGAAGCCCATCGTGATGTACGTGACGATGCTCAACGCGACGCCGATATGCTGCCCCATATCCGAAAAGACCGGGCTGATCAGGAATGCGATAATAAGGCCGATTACAAGACCCACCGTTCCCGCCGCGAGATCGTTGGCAGGGACCGTCTGCAGATCGGATTCTATGTTTTTCGCCACGCGCGCGCCATGCCTGCCGAATATGGGTGTCATGATAAAAAACAAGAAACCGAACGCGATTGCAAACGCCGCGATCACAATCACCCGGTAGCGCGGATCAAAGAACGCGGGATAATAAAACCCCGTCAATTCCCCGACGAAACTCGCGATCAGGAAAAGCCCGTATCCGACTAGGATTCCGACGATGGTGGCTACGAGTCGTATTAATTTTTTGATCAATGAAAAAGCAACCTCCTGCCTGTCGTTTTTTGTCCGGCGCGGCGGAAAGACTATCCGCAAACCGCTTTCTCTATGAGAGATTCGAGTTCCGCGGCCTCCTCGTTCACAGCGAGGATCAACTCGCTGATCAGTATTTGCTTCGCGTTCGCAAGCATCTTTTTCTCGCCCGTCGATAGTTTTTTGACTCTGTCTATGCGCATGAGGTTCCTTACAACCTCCGCGACGCAGCAGGTTTCGCCCGTTTTAAGCTTCGCCATATTCTCGCGGTAACGCCGATTCCAATTGCCCGACATCTCCGTGGAGTCGTTGGAAAGGACCTCCAACACCCGTATAATCTCGTCCGCCGTGATAACCTCCCGCACGCCGATCAGATCCGAACTGTCGCAGGGAATCATGATCTTCATATCCCCGAACGCGATGTTCAGGATATAATATCGCCGGGTTTCCCCCAAGATGTGTCTTTCCTCGATAGCCTCTATGACGCCGGCGCCGTGCATCGGATACACGATTCTATCGCCTATGACAAACATAATTCTCCTCCAAGAGCGCTTTTTTACACAAATCTCCTGTATATCAGTATAGCGATCTTTCGGCATTATGTCAAGAAAACAATTTTTTAGTCTATCACAATGAAAAACACATGTCAATGAAAATTTATTTACAAATATGTGATAAATATCCAATAGATAATCGTCTCCGATAAGCAGAACAGCGGGACGGGCGCGCACCCGCCCCGCAAACCCATACATACATCCCATGCGCACAGGGTTTCCGCGGGCTATATCGTCGCCGCGTCCCTTTTCAAAATCTCCGCCTTGTCGGTTCTTTCCCACGGGAGATCGAGATCCGGGCGGCCGAAATGCCCGTAGGCCGACACCTGCTTATAGAGCGGGCGGCGGAGGTCGAGATCGCGGATGATGGCGGCCGGCCGCAGATCGAAATGCTTCCCGATAAGCGCCGCAAGCTTGTCGTCGGCGATCTTGCCGGTCCCGAAGCTGTCAACGAGAACGGACACGGGACGCGCCACGCCGATGGCATAGGCCAGTTCGATCTCTATCCTCCGCGCCAGCCCCGCCGCGACGATATTCTTCGCGGCGTAGCGCGCCGCGTAAGCCGCGGAGCGATCGACCTTCGTCGGATCCTTGCCGGAGAAAGCGCCGCCGCCGTGCCGCGCGTAACCCCCGTAGGTATCGACGATGATCTTGCGCCCCGTCAGGCCGGAATCGCCGTTCGGCCCGCCGATCACAAAGCGTCCGGTCGGATTCACGAAATACTTGGTCCCGGCGTCGAGCAGTTCGGCCGGTATCACATGCTTGATCACCTTTTCTATGATCGCCTCGCGTATGGTCTCCTGCGCGATATCCGGATCGTGCTGCGTGGAAATCAGTACGGTGTCCACGCGAACAACCCTGTCGTCGTCATACTCCACGGTAACTTGGGATTTGCCGTCGGGCCTGACCCAGGGCAAAAGCCCGGACTTTCTGACCTCGGCCAAGCGCAGCGCCAGCTTGTGCGCCAGCGAAATCGGCAGCGGCATAAGCTCCGGCGTCTCGTCGCAGGCGAAACCGAACATGATACCCTGATCGCCCGCGCCCGTGGCCTCAATCCGGTCGTTCAGCGTTCCCTCCTTGTATTCCAGCGCCTTATCGACGCCGAGGGCGATGTCGCCGGACTGCTCGTGGATCGCGGTCAGGACCGCGCAGGTGTTGCCGTCGTAGCCGTATTCGCTCTTCGTGTAGCCGATCTCCTTGATCACCTCGCGGATCAGCTTCGGAATGTCCACGTAGGTACTCGTCGAAATCTCGCCGACAACCAGCGCGAGACCCGTCGTGACGGTACTCTCGGCGGCCACCCGGCCGTTCGGATCCGCCTCGAGGATGGCGTCCAATATCGCGTCGGAAATCCGGTCGCAGATCTTATCGGGATGTCCCTCGGTAACGGATTCGGATGTGAATAACCTCTTGCTCATACTTGCGTCCTTTCCTTGTTCTCCCCTTCTAAAAGAAAACTCTTCATCCGCTGACGATGAAGAGGCCGCTTATGCTTCCTCATCTCTCAGACCGCCGGTCTGTAGGATTTGGCACCATTGCGATCCGCTTAGCGGACTTCACAGGTTGCCGGGCTTCACAGGGCCTATTCCCTCTGCCTCTCTCGATAAGGGGATATTCAATTGTCTACATATATTATTATATCGCGCGCCGTCGCGCCGCGTCAAGCAAAATTTGTTCCGGCCGGGCGGCAATGATCGAAAATATTTTCTGACAATTTTTTGCGAAATACGGTTGTGTCCGAATGTATTCCATGATATAACGTCTGAAACGCAAGGAGAACCGGGCCTGTTTCTCAGAAAAAACCGATCCTTGAAAACAGAACAAACCTATCTGTCCGTGGTTCAGGGTTACCGTGACAATATCGCTCCTCAAAAATCAAAAGCTTAATCGCGATCCCGCCGATTTTTGCGGGCATATGAAAATTCGCCTGTGAATGTAAAAAAAATCGAAAAAATTTAAAACGGCACTTGATTTTGCGACGGACAGAACATATAATGCTATATAAGTGGCAAATGAACGGCAGCGGTCCCGCGCGCG
>JAITKU010000217.1 GCA_031278255.1 Eubacteriales Family XIII. Incertae Sedis bacterium
GAAGTGAACCGCAGGTGAACGGAGGAGTGAGGCGAAGCCGAACGTTGCACCCGCCACCGGCAGCTTGGAAAGTTGAAACCCGCCGCCTGTAGAGGCGGGGGACTGACGCCGTCGTTCAACCGCATGACTATTATAGTGCATATTCGCGCGGAATTCAAGTTCAAAAGATTTTTGCGTGTTGAACCGGCGCGGAAAATGTGCTACAATAAGTAGGTATGTCACCGCACCGCTTTGGAAAGGAGTAAACAGGTCTTTGAACAGAACGGCGAAGAATTTTGGTATCTACATAGCGATTTTCGCGGTGGTTCTCGCGGTCGCGTGGTTCTATGTGGGAAACACGCAGGAAAAGGCCCCGACCGTAATCGTGCTTTCCGAATTGGTCAATAAGCTCATCGATGAGCAGGTGGCGGAAATCAAGGTGGTCGGTTACGACATATCGGGCAAACTCACTTCGGGGGAGGAATTCATATGCTATTCCCCGGGCCCGTATGAGATCAGCATTTTGGAAACAGAATACATATTTCCGCAGATACAGAAAGGCAAAATCTCGAAATTCGCGGGCGAAAAACTCAGGGAACCGCATTGGCTTCTCAACCTGCTGCCCACGCTCCTGATGATGGGCGTGTTGATCTTCTTCCTGTTTGTATTCATGAACCAAGGCGGCGGAGGCGGCGGCAAGGTCATGTCTTTCGGTAAGAGCCGCGCGCGGCTGCATAAGGAGGGCGACCTGCGCAAGGTGACTTTCGACGATGTGGCGGGGCTTGACGAGGAAAAGGAAGAGTTGACGGAGGTCGTGGATTTCCTGAAAAATCCCAAGAAATACAACGAACTGGGCGCGCGCATACCCAAGGGTATCCTGCTCGTCGGTCCGCCGGGAACGGGAAAGACGTACATCTCCAAGGCGGCTGCGGGGGAGGCGGGCGTGCCCTTTTTCAGCATCAGCGGCTCCGATTTCGTTGAGATGTTCGTCGGTGTCGGCGCGTCGCGCGTGCGGGACCTGTTTGAACAGGCGAAGAAAAACAGCCCCTGCATCATATTCATAGACGAGATAGACGCCGTGGGCCGGAAGCGGGGCGCGGGGCTCGGCGGCGGCCACGACGAACGGGAACAGACGCTGAATCAACTGCTCGTCGAGATGGACGGTTTTGGGGAGAATTCGGGTATCATCATCCTCGCGGCCACGAACAGGCCGGATATCTTGGACCCGGCCCTGCTCCGCCCCGGCCGCTTCGACCGGCAGGTCGTGATCGGCATCCCCGATATCAAGGGCCGGGAGGCCATCTTCCGCGTGCATTCAAAGAACAAGCCGCTCGACGACGAGGTGGACCCCAAGGTCCTCGCGCGGCGGACGCCCGGCTTCACGCCGGCGGATATAGAGAACATGCTGAACGAGGCGGCGCTCCTGACCGCCCGCAGAAACGGGCGCAAGATACGCATGAGCGAGATAGAGGAGGCGGTGACGAAGGTGATCGCCGGGCCGGAGAAGAAGAGCCGCGTGATCAGCGAGGACGAACGCAGACTCACGGCTTTCCACGAAGCCGGACACGCGATCGTCGCGCGGGCCTTGCCGAACACCGACCCCGTCCATCAGATCACGATCATACCGCGCGGCCGGGCCGGCGGCTTCACGATGATCCTGCCCAAGGAGGACAAATACTACGCGACAAAGACCAAAATGACGGAGAACATCGTGCATCTGCTCGGCGGCCGCGCGGCGGAAAAACTGATGTTGAACGATATCAGCACGGGCGCCAGCAACGATATCGCGCGCGCCACCGAGATCGCGCGGGATATGGTGACGAAGTACGGTTTCAGCGACAGAATCGGTCCCGTGAACTACAGCTCCGCCGACGAGGTGTTCCTCGGCAAGGATTTTTCGACGCGGAAGAACTATTCCGAGGAGATGGCTTCGGAGATCGATGAGGAGGTCAGGGCCGTGATCGAAAAAGCTTACGTCACGGCGGAAAACATCCTCAAGGAGCGTTCCGAGGAACTGCAAACCATCGCAAAGGCGCTTCTCGAGGTGGAGACCCTGGACGGCGAACAGTTTGAGGAGCTGTTCACGGGCAAGCTGACGCCGGAGCAGCTGCTCGAAAAGATAGAACACGCGGAAAAGCACATCAAGGAAAGGAACGCGAAAGAGGCGGCGGAAACGGAATTGCTGCTGTCGATGCCCGAGGAGGATACGGACGAAGCGGACGAAGCGGAAGGGGACGACGAGGAGGGGAAAGCCGAAACGGCCGGAAGAGCGCGGCAGGAATACAAGGAATACAACGCGGCGGGCGAACTCAGAAAATCGTTTCGCATAAGACCGCGCAAGATTTCCGGCGGCGCGTCCGCCAAAGACGCCCCGGGAAACGACAAAGCGAAACCGGGCGACGAGGACGGCGCCGAATGATCCCGGCCGGAGTCCGCATTGTTTTCATTGCGAATCGGCGCGGCAAAAGAGGAGAGGGGATGCAGGAATGAGCAAATTGGACGAACTTCGCGGGAAAAAGGCGGAGATAGCGCGCGGCGGCGGCGAGAAGCGCACGGAGACGCAACACGCGCAAAACAAGCTGACCGCGCGGGAACGAATGGATATCCTGTTCGACGCGGACAGCTTTGTCGAGATCGATGTTTTTGTTTCGCACAGGTGTCACAACTTCGATATGGCGGGCAAACGCGCGCCCGGCGACGGCGTTGTCACGGGCTACGGGACCGTGGACGGCAGGCTCGTGTACGCCTACGCGCAGGATTTCACGGTACTCGGCGGTTCCCTCGGGGAATACCACGCCGAAAAGATCGTCAAGGTGCAGAATATGGCGCGCAAGACGGGCGCGCCCATCGTCGGTCTGAACGATTCCGGCGGCGCGCGCATCCAGGAGGGCGTCAACGCGCTGTCGGGCTATGGCAAGATTTTTTACAACAACACGATATCCTCCGGCGTGATTCCGCAGATATCCGTGATCATGGGGCCTTGCGCGGGCGGCGCCGTCTATTCTCCGGCCATAACGGACTTCATCTTCATGGTGGCGGGGACGGGGCAGATGTTCATCACGGGTCCGCAGGTGATCAAGACCGTTACGAATGAGGACATCACGGCCGAGGAATTGGGCGGGGCCGTGACGCACAACGCGACCAGCGGGGTCGCGCACTTCATGGGCGCGAACGACAGGGAAACCCTGCTCGCCGTGCGCGAGTTGCTCGGCTACCTGCCCTCGAACAACCGCGAAACCGCGCCCGTTTGCGCGACCGGCGACGATCCGAACAGGCTGATCCCGGAACTCGGCGACATCGTTCCCGAGAATCCGAACAGGGCTTACGACATGTACAAAATCATCACGCGGCTCGCGGACGACGGCAAGCTGTACGATGTGGCGCCGCATTACGCGAAGAACATCATCACGTGCTTCATCAGGCTGAACGGCGCGACGGTCGGCGTGGTGGCCAACCAACCGAAATTTGCGGCGGGTTGCCTCGACATCAACGCCTCCGACAAGGCGGCGCGTTTCGTCAGACGCTGCGACGCGTTCAACATCCCCCTGCTGACGCTGGCGGACGTTCCGGGCTTCCTGCCCGGCGTGCGGCAGGAAACGGGCGGCATCATACGGCACGGCGCCAAGCTGCTCTACGCCTACTGCGAAGCGACGGTCCCCAAGGTCACGGTCATCTTGCGCAAGGCCTACGGGGGCGCCTACATCGCGATGTGCAGCAAGGAACTCGGCGCGGATATGGTGCTGGCTTGGCCGTCGGCGCAGATCGCGGTCATGGGCGCCGAGGGCGCGGCCAATATCGTGTTCAAGGATGAAATCAAGGCGGCGGCGGATCCCGCCGGAAAACGCCGGGAAAAGATCGCGGAATACGAAGCCCGGTTCAACAACCCGTACCGCGCCGCCGAGATGGGCTACGTGGAGGATATCATCGATCCCCAAACGACGCGCGCGCGCGTGACCGGCGCTTTCGACATGCTCAAGTCCAAGCGGGAATCCCTGCCTGCGAAGAAGCACGGCAATATCCCGCTGTAGGAGGTGTTGCCGTGTTACTCGCATTTGACGTGGGGAATTCCAATATCGTCATGGGCGTATTCCGTGACGGTTCGCTGATTCAGAACTGGAGAATGGAGACGCACAACAACAAGAGCGCCGATGAGTACGGGATGGTACTCAACCAACTCTTTGGCTATGAGGGCCTTGATACGCGGGATGTGGACGACGTGATCATCTCGACGGTCGTGCCGTCCACGCTGTACACCCTGCAACATCTGTCGATCAAGTATTTTCAAAAGAGGGCGCTGATCATAGGCCCCGGTATCAAGACCGGCTTGATCGTCAAGTACGACAACCCCAAGCAGGTCGGCGCGGACAGGATCGTCAACGCCGTCGCCGGCCTGTCCAAGTACGGGGGGCCGCTGATCATCGTCGATCTCGGCACCGCCACGACCTTTTGCGCCGTTTCCGAGAAGTGGGAATATCTCGGCGGCAGCATAGCCCCCGGCCTCAAGATATCCTCCGACGCGCTGTTTGAAAAGACGGCCAAGTTGCCGCGCGTCGAACTCGAGGAACCCGGGCGCGTGATCTGCCGCAACACGATCGAGAGTATGCAGTCCGGACTCGTCTACGGGCACATGGGCATGGTGGACTACATCGTACGCAAGATGAAGAGGGAACTGGCGGCCTACGCGCCCTCCGAGAAGCCCGTGCGCGTCGTGGCCACGGGCGGTATCGCGAATATGATCGACAACGGCATCGACTGCATAGACATCGTGGACAAGCAACTTACCCTGGAGGGCCTGCAATTCATATACGAAAAGAACAAATACGCCGGCGCCGGAAGAGGAAGCTTGCAGCTTGAACAAGAAGAGGCATTGTAGCGAAGAGGCGGGCCGCGCGCCGCGGGAAGCGGCCCTTGCAGGGACCCCGCGCGCGCGGCCCGGCGGCGAGGCAAAACCCGCAGCGCGCATAGGCGCTCTCGTTCCGGAAAATCCGTTCTTTCTGGCGCCGCTCGCGGGCGTTACGGACGCTCCCTTTCGCAGGCTTTGCCGCGCGCAGGGGGCGGCCGTTGTCTATTCCGAGATGGTCAGCGGCAAGGGACTTTGGTACGGGGACAGGAAAACGGAGCAATTGCTGCGCATCTGCGAGGATGAAAAACCCGTCGCCTTTCAAATTTTCGGAAAGGATCCCGAGATACTGGCTTTCGCGGCGAAAGCCCTCGACGGGCGCGAAAACGCGTTGCTCGATATCAACATGGGCTGCCCCGTCCCCAAGATCGTGAAAAACGGGGAGGGAGCGGCCTTGTTACGCGATCCCGATCTGGCCGGCCGCCTCGTTGAGGCGGCCGCGGCCCACACGCGCAAGCCCGTTACGGTGAAGCTTCGTATCGGTTGGGACGCGGCGCACATCAACGCGGAGGAGATGGCGCGGACCCTGGAAGCCGCGGGCGCGGCGGCCCTGGCCGTTCACGGCAGGACGCGGGA
>JAITKU010000278.1 GCA_031278255.1 Eubacteriales Family XIII. Incertae Sedis bacterium
GGCAAGACGGTCGTCGTGACGGGCGCGGCGTCCGGCATGGGGGAAGCCGCGGCGAGGATGCTCGTCGATCTCGGCGCGAGGGTTCACGCGGTGGGCCGCAGGAAGCGGATAGAGACGCCGGTCGCCAAAACGCATTATGCGGATCTCGGGGCAAGGGGCGAGATCGACCGCGTGCTTTCGGAGCTGCCGGAACGAATCGACGCGGCCTTCATCTGCCAGGGCATGGCGCAGACGCGGGACAACCACGTGCAGGTGCAGCGCGTAAATTACCTTGGCGTGAGGTATCTGGCGGAGGCTCTGGCGCCGCGCGTCGCGGACAACGGATCCGTCACCCTGATTTCATCCAACGGCGGCTTCGACTGGCAGGGCCATTTCGCGCTGTGCAAGGAAGTCATAGATTGCGGAACATGGGAAAACACAGAAGCGTGGTACGCGGCGCATCCGGAAGCGCTGCGGGACGCGTATCGCTTTTCCAAGCGCTGCCTGAACGCGTATGTGCAGTACAAGGTGTTCGACCCGCTCTACATCGATAGGAAGCTGCGTCTGAATTGCATATGCCCGGGCAATACGCTCACGGGCCTGACCGAGGAATTCAACCGCAATACCGCCCCGGACGGAAACCCGGAGTCGGGAAAACGGATCATCGAAGCCCTGTATCAGAAGAGGTGGAACGGCCGGTGGGCCTCCGCGGAGGAGATGGGGTATCCGATGGTCGCGATTGGCAGCGGGCTCTTCGGCTATATGAGCGGGCAGGTCATTTTTCTCGACTACGGCTTGACGAGCGTCTGGGCGGTTGAAGCGCTCCAAGGCGTCGAGAGCCCCTTGGGGCAGCGCAAGCGGGAGGGCTAGGCGCGGCCCGCCCCGCCCTCAGCGCAGCAGGGGGTGGGTGTTTGATACGATCAGATCGGCGAGGGCGTCCTCCGGGATGGGGGCGTCCGCTTGAAGCCAAGCGTTGAGGGCCGCGCAGCTGCCGTGCACCGCGTGGATCAGCACGAATCGCAAGTGCAAATCCGGCAAGGGCGGGGGGCCGCCATTCAGGCGTTCCCTGCCCAGGTAGAGCGCCCGCGTCTGCAGCCACAGCTGCGCCGACATGCCGCCAGGCTCCGTGTCCCGTGCCAGCAGGAGGTAGAGGAAGGCGTTTTCCCGAAGGAGGCGCAGGAATTTCACGAGGGACGGCCGCTTGTTTTCGTCGCTTTCGAGCATATGGGCCCGCACGTGATCGATGATTTCCGCCCTCAGCCCGTCCGTCAGTTGTTCCATCAGATCGAATATGTCCGTGTAATGCGCGTAGAATGTCGCCCGATTGACTGCGGCGGCTTCACAGAGTTCGCGCACGGTGATCCTGCGCAGGGGCTTTTTCTCGAGAAGAAGGAGCAGACAGTCCCTCAAAACCCGCCGCGTGTAGCGGGCGCGGATATCGTTCTTGTGTTCTTTTCCCGACATTTTGCACCATCCTGTATGTTTTTTTGACATGCCGCGCAAGGGCGTTGATTTTCCCGGCACGGATCCGGGAACCGGCGGTTGCATGATTTTTATTTTATCGTATTATATATTAGTAGCGCAAGAAAAACGTAGCAATACATATTATTTCTTTTCGTTCTTTTCGTTCTTGTGTTCTTTCGCTCTTTCGTTCCTTCGTTCCTTCGTTCTTTTCGCTCTTTAATTGAATGCCCGCATATGCGGGATTTTGCACTGGATCGGAGAAAGGAGGCGAGTATTGCGGTGAATTGCCAAAACGATTTCCCTTGGGACGCCGTTCACGAATTGCTCCTCGATTGCGGCCGCGCGCAGAGCCCGCGCGATCTGGCGGTGCGGGCGATAAAGGGGATCAATGCCATGGTCCCCTTCGACCAAGGCCGGATCTATTCCGTGAGCGTGAACGGCGAGGTGTTTGACAGCGTTCTGTTCGGTGTGGACAAGTGTTGGCCGCGCGTCTACTGCGAATACTACTCGCAGATCCTGGGAGGGAAGTATTCGCTGCCGAACAGGGCGCTCCGAAACAGCCGCCTGACCGCTTCGGATTCGAAGTGCGGCGTCTATGAGTGGCAAAGCGGGGCGGAGGACGAATTTGTGGCGGATTACATCCGGCCGCAGAGGCTGCGCCACAGCTTCGGCTTCGGCATGTACGACACCTTTCCCACCTGCAAGCGGGTCTTGATGCTTGATCGCACCGGGCGCGCCGGCTTTTCCGAGTGGGAGCGCGGCGTCCTGTCGATCCTGGCCCCGCACCTTGAGAATCTGCATCGCAATTTCTATATCGGCGCCGGCGACGAGTGCGCGGTGGGAAGGATCGGATCCTCGGAGGGCCTGACGCCGCGCGAAGCGGAAATCGCGGACATGATCGGCAAGGGGTTTTCGCCCGGGCGGATCTCCGCCGCCCTCTTCATAAGCCGCGCGACGGTCTACAAGCATATCATGCACATCCACACGAAGATGGGCGTTTCCTGCCGCCAAGAGCTGCTTGTGAAGCTGCTGCACGGGCGGGGCGGGGCAAAGGCCGCGGAGGGAGGGGTTTTTATGGCCGACACATAGCGTTCTCTTCCCAGCCCGGCGGGCCGTTCAAGCGCCGAGCCGCCACAATGAAAACGAAACGGGGCATTTTGCCAGCTTTTGCTAACTTTTGCCAAAGGAAGGAGTTGTCACGATGAAGATGAAGGCCGCTGTTCTGCGCGCCAAGGGCGATGCGCGCATCGTGGAAATCGACAAACCGGAATGCGGGCCAAGGGATGTTATCGTGAAGACCGTAAGGTCCGGCATCTGCGGCTCGGATGTTTCGGCGCTCGGCGTCGAGCCTGGCGCCGAATTCGGCCATGAAACGGCCGGCTGGCTGACGGAGGTCGGCAGCGAGGTGGCGGGCCTTGCGCCGGGCCAGCGCGTTTTCGTGCAGCCGATGACGGCTTGCCCGGTGGGCCGCTCCTGCATGATGGGGGGCTTTTCCGAATATATCCGCGTTCCCGGCGCAAGGCTCGACTGGAATGTCTATCTCTTGCCGGACGGGATGTCTTACGATGTGGCGGCGCTGATAGAGCCGTTCGCGGTCGGCACGCACGGCAAGAACGTCCCGGGCGCCAAGCCGGGGGACCACGTCGTCGTCTATGGCGTCGGCACGATAGGCCTCAGCTGCATCAGCGCCCTGATCGCGCAGGGCATAAAGCCGGTCGCGATTGTTCGCAACGACAAGAAGCGCGCGCTGCTCGAAAAAATGGGCGCGACGGTCTGCAACATCTCGGAGGCGGACGAATTTGCCTTCCTCAGGGAAAACTTCGGCGTCACGACGCATCGCGTAGGCTATCCCGCCATCGACGTGGATATCGTCGTGGACTGCGCGGGCGCGCCGACGATTGTGGACGATTTCCTGAAGATGATGAAGCGCGCTTCGCGCCTGTCGATAGTCGGGGTCAACATGGCGCCCGTATCCGTCCCGCTGAGCCGCATCATGAGCGCGGAGGTCATCATACAGGGGGCCAGCGCTTACGACGACGCGGACATCCGCGAGGTGATAGACAATCTTGCATCCGGGCGGACGCATATGGAGGAGCTGATCACGCACCATTACAAGCTCGACGACATCCAGGAGGCGCTGGCGACGGCGGCGGACCGCACAAAAGCCATCAAGGTGATCGTGGACATGGAGTGAGGGCTTCGCCATTCCCGCTTGCTCCATTCCCAAAATACGCAATTTTGAGTATATATATCTTGAACGCCGTTTTTTATAATAATAGTGTCAGTCGAATCCGTTTTGTCAGTTTGATCCACGTGGGAGGAAAGGAGCAAGAAAAATGGCTAAAGCAGCAGAGCCGAGCGCAATGCCGATGTCTCAGCAGAGGGTTACGAACGTACATCTCCAGAGGATGAAGGACAAGGGCGAGCTGATCTCCATGGTCGGCACCGCAGCCTGCGACGCGCTTTGGGTCGCGGCGTGCGAAAGGGCGGGCGTCAATCTCGTGCGTTACACCGCGCCCGGGGAAAGCTCCGCGCAGCGCGCGGAGGACATGAAGTGGCATACGCGGAACATCCGCAAGCTCGCGCCGAATATCAACCTGAACGCCGTCATGCAGTCGAGCACCTACGCGGACAAATACAGCGCGGTCAGGTATGCGAGCGAGCTGCTGACGGAGGGGGCCGACAGCGTGATGGCCATGGGCGTCACAAACGATACGCTGAAGTACATGACTGAGAATTGGGTTCCGGTGTTCGGGCACGTCGGCTGCCTTTCCGGCTGGCATTCGATGTGGCACGGCGGCTATGCGCGCGTCGGCAAGACCGCCGCCGACGCCATGCAGGTGTTCCGGGGCGCGTATGAGTACCAGGAGCTCGGCATGATCGGCATGACGATTGAGATGACGTCGCGCGAGGTGACGGATCTGATCGCGAAGAAGCTGCGCGTGCCCGTCATTCAGGTCGCCGCGGGCGGCGCCGCGGACGGATCGGAGCTCGTCATCTTTGACCTGCTCGGCTTCCAGCCCGTTTCGACGATGCCGAAGCACGCGAAATACTATCGCTCGTACTTCGAGGACGGCATCAAGGCCTTTGCGGAGTTCGACGCCGACGTCAAGGGCAAGGTCTATCCTGCGGAGGCGCACGGATGGGGCATGGACGAAAAGGAGCTTGACGCCTTTGCGAACGAGCTTGAAAAGAAATATCCGGACGTGAAGAAATAGAGTCGGACGCCGCTTGAAACCGAATGCTTGCCGCCGGCCTTTGGCGGCAAGCGCTTTTTGAAAGGAGCAGCAGCCATGAGCAAATCCGTCGTCGTGTCTAAGCACACCCCGCTCTATCATCTGGGCTTCTACGCAAAGGACGCCAAGGCCTTCGCGCAGGCCCATCACGATCTCTACGGATCCGGGCCCTTCATCGTCAT
>JAITKU010000280.1 GCA_031278255.1 Eubacteriales Family XIII. Incertae Sedis bacterium
CAACTGGATCGGCAGCAGACAGAAACGCCGCATCACCAAGGAATCCGAAAACGTACTCGTGCTGACCGCGGATCCCGCCAGAATGGGACCCTTGGGAAAAAAGCGCAGGTCTCGTCTGCGCTGGATACGGCTTGAGAGATAGACCCTATTCCGACGCCCTGCGAAAAGCCCGTATCCACTCCGCGGCGTCCGCGGCGCCGAAGAGGGAGGAGCCGGTCACGAATATGTCCGTGCCGGCCGCCGCGAGCGCGCGCGCGTTGTCCGGGCTTACGCCGCCGTCCACCTCTATTTGGAACGACAAGGCCCTTTCCCTGCGGATTTCGGCGAGTTTGCGCACTTTCTCAATGCCGGCGGGCCGAAACTTCTGCCCGCTGTAGCCGGGATTTACGGTCATGATCAACACCAGTTCGACCTCCGCCAGCACGCAGTCCAAAACGGAAAGCGGCGTAGCGGGATTCAGGGCCACGCCGGGCTTCACGCCGAGGTCTCGGATCAGGTCCAAGGTCCTGCCGAGTTGCGCGCAAGCCTCTTGGTGGACGACGATGTATTCCGTCTGCGCGGTGACGAATTCGGGTATGAAGCGATCGGCGTTCTCGATCATCAGATGTACGTCAAAGGGCAGCGCCGTTTTCCCGAGCAGACTCTTCACGACGGCGGACCCGAAGCTGATATTCGGTACGAAATGCCCGTCCATAATATCCATATGCAACAGCTGTACGCCCGCGCGTTCCACGCGCGCGACATCGGCGGCCAGGGCCGAAAAATCGGCCGAAAGCACAGACGGCGCCAGTTTGATCATAGCGATGCCCCGTTCCTTTCTCCGCGCGTCGCGCGGCGTTCCCGCGTCAATACGCGCCGGTCCTTTCGATTTCCTCTTGCTGCATCACATAAGAGGCGTAGCGCGAGGCCGCGATGTGTCCCTCCGCGAGCGCGGCGCGCACCGCGCAACCCGGCTCCTTGAGATGCCGGCAATCGTCGAAACGGCAGGCGCCGAGGCGTTCCCGCATTTCCGGGTAATAGGACGCCAGCGCGCCGGACTCCGCGCCAAAGACCGTGAAAGAGCTGAAACCCGGGGTGTCGAAGATCATGCCGCCGCCGTCCGTGTCGAAGAGTTCCACATGCCGCGTGGTATGCCTGCCGCGCAACGTCCTGCCGCTGACCGCGCCGGTTTCGAGTTCCGCGCCGCCGCGCAGCATGTTGATCAGCGTCGATTTGCCGACGCCCGAGGGACCCGCGAGCGCGCCTTTCTTGCCAAAGAGCAGGGGCGGCAGAAGCGCGAGACCCGTGCCCTCGGCGCAACTGATCGCGAGCAGGGGATAGAGTCCGTCGTAAATCTCCGTGACGCGCCGCAATTTCTCGCGGCTCAAAAGCTCCGTCTTGTTGATACAGACCGCCGCCTCGGTCCCGGCCATCTCCGCCGCGACAAGCAGCTTATCGACGATGGCGAGGTTCGGCGCGGGCCGCGCGGCCGCGATCATCACGATGAGGATATCCGCGTTGGCTATGGGCGGGCGGATGAACAGATTGCGCCGCGGCAATATGGCGTTGATCACGCCGTCCTCCTCGTCGAGGGTTTCAAATTCCACGAAATCCCCCACGGTCGGCGTAAGGCCGTCTTTCTTGAAAATGCCCCGCGCCCTGCAACTGTACGAGACGCCGCCGCTTTCCGGACGAACGGTGTAGAAGCCGCCTACGCCTTTCGTAATCAATCCCCGCATTATTGGACGGAAACCGTTCCGGTCGTGAAATCGATGGTGCAGACCATGACCGTCTCGCCGCTGAACATCACATAGATCGTCCCCGTGCCTTGGCCCGTCACGGAAACGGTCTCGCTTCCCGCGTTCTTGTACCGCACCGCCTCGTTCACGATGCTCGTGGTCCGGCCGGAGGAGTCGGACAGTATGACCGAGAGGTTGAACACCTCGCTCGGCGCGGCCGAAAAGTCGATGTTGATCGAAACGCTGCGCGGTTCATCGGAGGGCGGGCCGGCGCTGACCTTGACATCGATGCGCGATCCGGCCGTGAGTTCCGCCCCGGCCGTGTAGCGCTGCCAGATGATCAGCCCCTCCTCGTAGGACGCGCTGGCCTCGGGAACGCTCTCGCCGAGGCTGAGTCCCGACTCCTCGAGCAAGGCTTTCGCCGCGTCCACGCTGAGACCGATCAGATTCGGCGCCGCGACGTTTTGGATCGTTTCGGGTCCGTCGCTGAGTACGAGGTCCACTTTCGTACCCGGCGCTTCCGCCGTCGCGGCCGCCGGCGTCTGCCGCACAACGTAGTCCACGGGCAGGGAACTGTAATCGCGGCTGATATTGCCCTGTCTGTACCCGAAGCTTTCCAATACATATATCGCGTCCGCGAGGGGCATACCGCTCACGTTGGGGACGACGATTTCCGCTTCGGATTCCGGCGTCTGCACCGCCGGCGTCGTGTTCGCCTCCGGCGCCGCGCCGCGGCTCAGGTTCACGCGCAGCTTGAAGCCCTCCTTGACGGCGCTCCCCTCCGGGCGTTCCTGCGACACGATCAGGCCCTCCTCGTATTCCGCGCTGTACGCGTGATCGGCGACGATCAATTCCAGATTCAGGTCCGCGAGGAGTTCTTTCGCGTTCTCCTCCGTCATGCCCAGCACGTTCGGAAGTTCGATCTCCGACGGGGCTTTCAGCACCTGAAGGCCCGTGTATATGAAATAGCTGACGGGTATGGCGCAGACCAGGGCGAGCAGAACGGCCAATGCCCTGAGTTTGAGATGTCTTTCGACCGGCGATTTGCGCTTATCCTTGCTTGTTTTCATCTTTTTCTTCTTCTCCGCGCCGCCGTCGCCCGCTTCCTCCGCTTCGCCCCCCTCCCCGGCGTCCGGGGCGCTTTGGCGCAGCTTTTCCGCCACTTCCGCGTTCTCTATAATACCCGTTACAAAGTTAACGTTGTCGAGGGCCTCATACATGTCGTCCGCGCTCTTGAAACGGTTGATTTGATACTTTTCGACGGCTTTCATCACGATCTGTTCAAGCCCCGGCGGTACGCCGGAAACGAGCTGCGACGGCGGCGTCGGCTTGTCGTTCATGTGCATTACGGCCACGGCGACGGGGTTTTCCGCGTCGAAAGGCACCTTGCCCGTGAGCATTTCATACAGGACGATACCGAGGGAATAGATGTCCGATTTTTCGTCCACATAGCCGCCCCGCGCCTGTTCCGGCGAGAAGTAGTGGACCGAACCCATGACGCCCTCGCCGCCGTTCTTGACGATGGTGGCGTCCGTGACGGCCCGCGCGATACCGAAATCCGTGATCTTCGCGCTTCCGTCGGGCATGAGCAGAATATTGTGCGATTTCACATCCCTGTGTATAATGTTGTTGCGGTGCGCCATGCTCAAGGCGGAGGCGATCTGCTTCGCGATCCCGATCGCCCGCTTGTAATCGAGGGGGGCTTCGGCGGCGATCAGATCGCTCAAGGTCCGGCCCTCGACGAGTTCCATGACGATATAATGGATGTTCTCTTCCCTGCCCACATCGTACACGTTGACGATGTTGGGATGATTCAAACCGGCGGCCGCCTGCGATTCCTTGCGAAAGCTGTCCACAAAGGCAAAGTCCTTCGTGTACTCCGGCCGCAAGACCTTGATGGCCACGAAGCGGTTCAGCAGACGGTCGCGGCCCTTGTAGACCACCGCCATGCCGCCGTCGCCGATCTTCTCTATGATTTCATATCTGCCGCCAAGCGCTCTGTCGCTCATGTGTTACCGTTCCTTTTCCATATTATTGCGGTCGCCGGAAAGCATCGCCCCCAAAATCCCGTGTCTGCCGGCCGAGGGAATCGCCCTATACCTCGACGCAAACGACCGTGATATTGTCCGATCCGCCGTTCGCGTTGGCGCTGTTCACGAGCATTCTGCAGGTGTCGTTCAGGTTCTCGCCGCGTGAAACAATGCCGCGGATGTCCTCGTCGGAGAGTTCGCCGCAGAGTCCGTCCGTACACAGCAGGACGCGATCCCCGGACAGCAATTCCGTCATGAAAAAATCCGGCATCACGCTTGTTTCGGCGCCCAAGGCCCGCGTGATCTCGTTCCTGCGCGGGTGGACGCGCGCCTCTTCCTCCGTCAACTCGCCTCGCGCAACCATGTCGTTCACGACGCTGTGATCCGCCGTAATGCGGCTGATCCCGCCCGCGCGCACGATGTAGGCCCTGCTGTCGCCCACATTGATGACGAAGAGCTTGTCGCGCAGGATGTGCATGAGTACCGCCGTCGTCGCCATGCCGCGATTCGCGGGATTCGCCTGCGCCATGGCGCAGATATCCGCGTTGACTTCACGAAAACAGCGCAGAAAATATTCCATCAGGGCCGTGTCCGGCCGCTCCGCGCGGTGGGCCGCCTCGATGGGGTTTCGCGCCAGAAAGTCCTCCACACCGAAAACGGCTTTCCGGCTGGCGAGTTCGCCGGAATTATGCCCGCCCACGCCGTCCGCCACGAGATATACATCGTATTTCGGCAGTACGAGCAGGGCGTCCTCGTTGTCGGCGCGCCGCTTGCCCACATCCGTTCTAAATCCCATTTTTGACATTTTTACCACAATTTCCTTTTACTCACGGCGCCGCGCCGCTTCCGAAACGGCCGCCCGGCCCGCGAAATCCGCCGCGCCCCGTCAATCGTCGGGGAAAGCGTCGTTTCGCTGCAATTTGCAGACGAAAAATCCGTCCGTCTTATCGATGTGCGGCATGAGTTCCAACGTATCCACGCGTTTGAAATCCCGGTGCCGCTTCAGAAAATGCGCGACCACGCTTTGATTCTCCTGCTTTGAGACAGAGCAGGTGGCGTAGATCAGAAAGCCGTTCGGCTTCACATAGTTCGACGAGGCTTCCAGTATATCCCCTTGCTTCTTCGTGATGGAAGCAAGTTCGTCGCTGTTTTCCTTGTACTTGATCTCGGGCTTGCGCCTGACCACGCCAAGCCCCATGCAGGGGACATCCGCAAACACGCGATCCGCCTTGCCGATCAGCTCAGACCGAACGCGCGTCGCGTCCCAAGCGTCGGTCTCGACGATGCGGACGCCGAGGCGCTTCGCGTCCTGCTCGATCTGCGACAGCTTCCTCTTGTATATATCCCACGCGTAGATCTTGCCCCGGTCTCCCATGCGTTCCGCCATGGCAAAGGTCTTGCCGCCCGGCGCCGCGCACACGTCGATGATCAGCTCGCCGGGCTGCGGATCGGCGAACTCCACGGCGATCTGGGAACTCTCCTCCTGTACGGAAAACAAACCGCTCTTGTACAGGCGGCCGCCCAGGAGATTGGCGCCTTTCACGAGCAGACACTGCGGCGCCCGCTCGGATATCCGCACGTCGTAGCCTTTCGCGCAAAGCCGCGTCAGCAGGTCCTCGCGCCGCGTCTTGAGACGGTTGACGCGAACGGCAAAATCCGGCGTTTCGTTTCCCGCCGCGAGCAGAGCCTCCGCGTCGGCGGAACCGTAACGGTCGAGCCAAAGCTTCACGATCCAGTCCGCGTAGGAATATTTGACGGAAAGATAGCGCACTTCATCATCCGCGCGCGCGGGCAGGGTAACATAGTCCTTGTCGCGCAGATACTGGCGCAGAACGCCGTTTATGAAGCTCTCATGCCCCGGCGAGAAGCGCTTCGCCAGATTCACGCTCTCATCCACGGCCGCGTATTCGGGAACCGAGTTCATAAAAAGCAACTGATAAAGGCCCATGCGCAGAATGACGAGATCGCCGGGCTTCAGTTTCTCCAGAGGCGTTCGGATGAAATTTCCGAGTATATAATCGAGATATATCTTGTTCTTCACAACCCCGTAGGTCAACTCCCGCACAAAAGCGGGCGCGTCGGGACGGCCCTTTCGGATATGATTCTTCAGCGCGATGTTTGAATAGGCCATGTTGTTTTCCACATCAAGCAATGTATAATAAGCCGCTTTCCTGTTTCTGTCCATTTTTCGCCTCCGGCGCGGCCTTTCGGCCGCCATGCAATGTCACCTGAAAATAATTTGTCGCGTAAATGGGTCCGTTTTGACCTGTCCGGCACGCGGCCCGGCCGCATATCCGAAAAAGGTAGGAACGACGCCGCCCAATCCCCCGGCGAAAGGCCGGGACCGGCGCTTCATACTGTCGGCGTGGGCTTGCAATCCCCCGGCGGCTGTGTTCCGCGGGGCGGCGGGCCAAGCCCTTAACCCCGCGGAACATCCGTTCAATTTTGGCTCCGTCCAAAATTGAAGCGCCAAAGGCGCACTTCAATTGTTGAACGGATGTTTTGAGGGGACAAGGGCTTCGCCCGCCGCC
>JAITKU010000067.1 GCA_031278255.1 Eubacteriales Family XIII. Incertae Sedis bacterium
CCTCCGTTTCGTTGCGGTCGCTATTCCGATTTGTGAAGATGCGCGGCCACTTTCGTATCCTCGCGCTTGATGTGGTTCACAAGCCATCCGCCGATGTTCGTATTCACCTTTCCCACAAGGGCGATCGTCGGGCCTTCCGCCTTGAGCTGCCGTCCGAGTTCCGCGACGACGCGCTTGAAGCCGTCGTGCAGCTTTTTGTGGTTCGGATAATCCGGATATGCGGACTGCTTCTGCAAAGCCTCCTCGTCGCTGAAATGCTTCGCCGTATAGCTTTCCAGAAAATCCATCGTTTCCGCCAAGACGCTGCGGCCCTTGCCGCCCGAACACGCGTCCGTGAGATTTCCGAGCGCCTCGATCAATTGCTTGTGCTGCGAGTCTATCAGATCGTTCCCCGTTTCGAGTTCGCTGCTCCACGTGAAGCGCCCCGGCGCGGCGGACGCCGCCGCGCGGCCGGAAGAGGACGCGGATCTGTTTTCGAGGGCGGGCCGCATGACCTGCCTTGCTTCCCCCTGTCCGTATGCGGGACGCGCGGGCAGCGCGCCCCCTGCCGTCTGCGCAAGCGGAAGCGCACGCGGCGCGGACCGGGTATTGAGCGCAAACCGGCCGATCAAACCGCCGAGTACGGCGGATTGACTGCTCAGTTCTTCCGAAGCCGCGGCGCTCTCCTCGGCCGTGGCGGTGTTCATCTGCACAACCTGCGTAATCTGACCGATATTCGCGTCGATCTGTTCCACAACGGCGGATTGTTTGCTCGTATCGATCGCGATTTTGTCGATGATCTTGCTCGAATCGATGACGCCGTTCACGATTTCCCCCAGCGATTCGCTCGTCCTGCCGGCGATCGCAACGCCGAGTTCCGCCTTGGCCACGGAGTTCTCGATCAGGCTGCCCGTGTTCTTCGCGGCCTCCGCGCTCTTCGCCGCGAGATTGCGGACCTCCTCGGCGACGACCGCAAAGCCCTTGCCGTACTGACCCGCGCGCGCCGCTTCAACGGCGGCGTTCAGGGCGAGAATATTCGTCTGGAACGCGATATCGTCGATGATCTTGATCACGCCGTTGATACTGTGCGAGGCCTCGTTGATCTCGCGCACGGCTTCCATCATCTCGCTCATCTGGCCCGTCCCCTGCTCCGCTTTCACCTGAATGCCGGCCGCGAGTTCCGCGAGATTCTTTGCGGAAGCGGCAACCTCGGCAACGGAACCGGAAACCTCCGAGATGGAGGCGGAAAGCTGTTCGACGGAATCGGCCTGTTCGGTCGCCCCCTGCGCGAGTGTCTGCGCGCCGTCCGCGATCTGCTGCGCGCCGTGCGACACCTGACCGGCCGACAGATTGATCTCTTTAAACATCTCGTTCAGGTTCGCGACCATCCTGCGCAGGGAAAGCCCTATCGTATCGTTGTCGCCCAGCGTTTTGACATTGACGGTCAGGTCGCGGTTCGTAACGGCCCGGAGCGCGTCGTCGCAGTAGATGAGATGTTCCATCATCTTTAAGAAAGCGGCGAGGGACTGTCCGATCTCGTCCTTGCGCGCGGCGGTGCCTCGAATCGTTTCCCATTCGGCGTCCGTAAGCGCCAAATTTCCCGTTTCGCCCACCTGCTTCAGGAAACGCAACATCAGGCCGAGCGGGCGAAGCGCGCGGCCCAGCGCAACGCTGACCACGATGGCGATGATCAGACCCACGATCGCGAAAATCCCGACCATGAGCATCAGCAGCGTGGTATACGACGCGTTGACCTCGCTTTCCGGCGCCACGACGGAAACGTAGAAGCCGCTGTCCGCCAAACCGAGCTTGACGTATTTCGTCGCGACCACGCTCGATTTGCCGTTCACGGCGGATGTTGTCTTGGAATAGCGCAGGCCGCCGTTCTCCGCGGGCAATTCGTACCCGAGGCCGACGGACGCGGCGTCCTTGCCCACGTCGTCGAGATTGGGGCTGTAGAGTACCTTGCCCGTTTCGGTTGTGACCGCGATGTAGCCCGTATCGTAAATGTCCTCTTCGGACAGGGCCGCGTAAATACTGTCCAGATACATATCGACCGTTATGACGCCCAAAACCGCGCCGTCGTCGTCGATAAGGGGCCGGCTCACCGTGATCATATACGCCGTGTTGTCGTTGATCGTATACAGATAAGGATCGGAAAACACGGCCTGCTTGCGCTCCTTGGGCAGCGTATAATACTCCTGCGTAAACTCGCTGTCGTCCTCCTCCACATTCGGTTGGTAAGCGGTTCGGCCGTTTTCGCGGTAATAATAATAGGAAATCCTGCCGCTCCGTTTTGTCCCGTAGTTCGTGCCGATATATTCGCCGTCCAGCCCGTCGTAGGCGTTCGGCTCCATCATAAAGGCCGTACCCTCCGAGATTTCGTACGCGTCGAAAGCGCGGAACAACTGTTGTTGCAAGGCGATCCTGTCCGTATCGCCGGACGCGATCTGCGCCTCCGCGACGCTCGCCAAGCCGGACAGGAAAGAAGCGGGGTTTTCAAATTTGTTTTGAATCATGTTGCCGTATTCCCCGGCCTGCTGCTTGAGAGTGTTCTCCGCGACCGCGCCGAATGCGGCTCGCAGATAAAAAAACAGCGTCAGCAATATCACCGACATTCCCACCAAAAAACAGACAATGGTGATACTCGTAATCTTCGTTCGCATCTCAAGTTCCTTTGCAATCCTTTCATTTTCGCAAAATTCAAAATATGATTCCAAAACCGCGCATGCGGAAAACCGCTTTCCTTGGACCCGCGAATCTACGCTTCCGCTTCATGCAACACTTCAATTATATCACGTACTGCGGAAATACGGAATATGAATAATCAATAATAATCAATATTGATCAATTATCAATTATTTGACAAATTGCTTGACAATTGTAAAGGAAATGCTATAATGATGTATATACATCGATTACTTGCCGATCCTTGTATCAATGAACAGGCCGGTCATCGGCACGGTGTACGGCGCGGTTGCGGGCGCGGGTTTCGGATTTGTCCTCGCAAGCGATATCGTGATGAGCCGGCGGCACACGAAATGAAAGGATGATTTTGATATGACACATTTAAAGCGAGCCATACGAATCGGAAATCGAGAAATCAAAAATAGGTTGGTCATGGCGCCGATCGCTACGGAAAAATCGGATGCGGGCAAGGTCACCCGGGCCTTGCTGGATTACTACGACGAACGGACAAAAGGCGGCTATCCGGGACTTATCGTAATCGAACACAGCTTCATCCGTTCGGATGGCAGAGCCGGCGTCAATCAGTTGTCGGTCTCCGAGGATTCGGATATCGCGGGACTGAGCAGACTGGCGGATACCATCCACAAAAACGAAAGCAAGGCTGTTATGCAGATCAGCCACGCGGGTGCCGCGGCGAGAAAAGAGGCGGTACCCTTTGAAACCATAAGTCCCAGCGGCATTGCAAACCCAAACAAGGCATTGAGACCGGGAGAACTGCAGGATACCCACGAAATGTCACGGAACGAAATCGACGGGGTCATTCAGGCTTTCACAGAAGCGGCGATTCGTGTGAAAAAAGCCGGTTTTGACGGTGTGGAACTGCACAGCGCACATGGTTATCTGCTTAACCAGTTCTACTCGCCGTTGACAAACAAAAGAACGGATGAATATTGCGGAAGCACCGTCGATGGACGGATTGCGTTGCATATCCGGATTATTCAAGCGGTGCGAGCGACAGTCGGGGCGGATTTCCCGCTCGGTATGCGCCTTGGCGGATGCGATTATACAGTAGGCGGCAGCACAGTCGCGGATGCGGCGGCGGCAGCCCCGAAACTTGTGGCGGCCGGACTGGATTTTATGGATATGTCCGGAGGAATGTGCTTCTATATTCGTGCCGGTCATAGTGAAGCGGGCTATTTTGGGGATCTCAGCAAGTCCGTAAAGGATGTTGTTTCCGTTCCGGTAATTGTCGCCGGCGGTGTGACAAACGGTGCGGATGCCGAAAAACTTCTCACCGAAAACATTGCGGACATGATTGCGGTGGGAAGAGCCATTTCACGGAATCCGGCTTGGGCGAAAGAGGCAATGGAAGCTTAGGAATGAAGTTCGCTTGCGGGTGAGGTGGATCATGCAAGAAACACAAGGCAAAAATGTTACGGCCTGCTATTGCCTGCGAACCCGTAAGGCGTCCGCAGCCGTTACAAAATTCTATGACAATATACTGGAACCCTGCGGCGTCACGGTCAGACAGTATTCCCTGCTGCTCAATGTATCCAAAACGGAGCGTTGCAGCGTCAAGGAACTGGCGGATATGACGGA
>JAITKU010000102.1 GCA_031278255.1 Eubacteriales Family XIII. Incertae Sedis bacterium
GAGTTCGAGCATGAGAAACACGGGCGCGGCGATGTCGAGCGCGATCATCGCCGCCGTGTACGGCAGCTCGCGCCGCGTCAGACGCGCCTCGCCGCCGGCGCGACGCCTTGCCCTTCGCCGCTCTGACGGTGAGCGTACCGAATCCAGCGCCGAGATAGAGCGCGGCGGCCATGATATACGGCGAGATATCCGCAAGCAGCAGCTTTGCGGCTGGCGCGCCGACGCCGTAGCACACAGCCGCGAGTACGGGCGCGGATAACCGCGCCTCGTTTTGCTTCCAACGCCATACGTCTCATTGCTCATGCTGCGTCCCAATCAATTCCCGATAATACCCATCCGAGCGGATCAAATCCTCATGTGTCCCGATCTGCGCCACCTTCCCGTCCTTCAGCACGACAAGGCGGTCAGCCGTCAAAATGGTTGACAGCCGGTGCGCTATGATGACGGTCGTCCTGCCTTTTTTCAACGCGCCCATCGCGGAATGAACCAGCCTCTCGTTTTCCGCGTCAAGATTGGAAAGGGCCTCGTCCATAAGCAATACGGGCGCGTTCCTCAAAAAAGCCCGCGCTATGGCGATGCGCTGGCGCTGCCCGCCCGAAAGCTGTGCGCCGCGCTCGCCCACGACGGTTCGGTAGCCGTCCGGCATTGCGGAGATGAAATCGTGCGCGAGCGCGGATTTCGCGGCTCGGATCACATCTTCCTCATCTGCGCCGGGACGGCCCAAACGGATGTTGTCCAGTATCGTCGTGTTGAAAAGATAGATTTCCTGCGGCACCGCCGCTATTAAATCCCGCAAGCCTGTTTGCGTGAACGCGCGGACATCGTGCGGGCCGATTCTGACCGCCCCGCTTTTCACATCCCAAAACCGCAGGAGCAGGTTCGCGCAGGTGGATTTGCCCGCCCCGGAGTGTCCGACAAGCGCGACGGTTTCCCCCGGACGCACCCGAAATGACACGTTTCTCAGCACATCCGGCAAACCGTCCGCATAACGGAAAGTCACATCGTCGAAGGATACGGATTTTTCATATTCGCCGGTTGGATTTTCTTGGGCGGTGTCCGTAACGGTCGGCAGCGTTTCCAAAACGGCGAAAACACGACGGGCGGATGCTTGCAATACGTTGAAATTCCTCGCCATGCGGCTGATTTCCATGACGGGCAGGAAAATGTTCACGGCGAGCAGCGCGGCGACGGGATACCATTCCCGACCCATCGCCCCGCCGGTGACGAGCAAAAGCGCGGACAGAAGGACGCTCAACAGGCCAAGAGACATGAAAAGATTCAAAAGCCCGTTTTCAAGCCCCATCCTCCGGCCGTTCCTCGCCTGCACCTTTGTTAGCGCCCGGTTGTATTTCCGCAATTTTTGGATGTAGGCCGAGCCGTAGCCAAACGACAGGATTTCTTTCAGGCCCTGTATGCCGTCAATCACCTCCGCGTTCACGTCCGCCAACGCCCGCCGCATTTCCGCGCCGTCCGGATTCGCGTTTTTGCCGAACCAAAACGGCACGCTGAGCATGGCGATCAACCACGGCAGCAATACGACCGGCAGCAGGACATGCAGGAACGCAAGGCCGCCCAATGTCAGAAGCGGAACCGCGAGCGCGACGAAGCAGGCGCCGAAGGTATGCGCGTAAAACCATTCCAATGTTTCCACGTCCGACATCAAGAGCGAAGCCATGTCCCCCGTTCGCTTGCCCATAAGATACGCAGGGGCGACACGCTCGATCACGCGGTACACGCGGACGCGCAAATCCGCGAGGATGCCGTAGGCCGCCCTGTGGACAAAGAACATCTCCGCATAATAGAAAAAGGCGCGCGCGGCGACGAGAACGGACAAAAATGCTATTAAATAGCCGATTTCATGGGAAGGTCGGCCCTGCGCGGCCAATGACGCCGCGTAAGCGCCGAGACTTGCCGCGCAAATCGCGGACAGATGATTGCCTATGCCCGTAAGTATGCCGCGCCGTATGTCGCCCGTCCGCGCTTCCATATAGCGAAACAGCCTTGTGAAGTCCGCAAGCAATGAGAATTTGTTTTTCATAAACCGCCGCCCTCCGATATTTCCTGCGCGCGCGTCAATTCCCCGTAAACGCCGCCCCGCGCGCTTAACTCCCTCGGCGCGCCCTGTTCGGCCACGCGCCCGCCGTCCAAGACGAATATCCGCTCCGAATCCTGTATGGTTGACAGCCTGTGCGCGATCACGAGCGTCGTGCGCCCGCGCGCAAGCCGTGCAAGCCCCTCCTGTATCACGCGCTCGCTCGCGGCGTCCACATTGGACGTCGCCTCATCCAAAATGAGTATGGGGGCGTCCTTCAAAATCGCCCGCGCGATGGCTATGCGCTGCCGCTCGCCGCCCGACAGCCGCGCGCCGCGTTCCCCTATGACCGTTTCGTACCCCTCCGGAAGCGCGGCGATGAACCCGTGCGCCCCCGCCAGTGCCGCCGCCCGCTCCAATTCCTCCTGTGTCGCGCCGGGCTTCGCCAAAAGAAGGTTCTCCGACACCGTTCCGTAAAAGAGATACGTGTCCTGAAAGACGACGGCGATCCCTTCCCTCCAGCTTGCGAGGTCAAACAAATGGATGTTTTTTCCATTCGCGGCGATGCTTCCGGTCTGCGGATCAAAAAAACGCAGCATGAGATTCACGACCGTGGATTTGCCGGCGCCGGATTTCCCTGCGAAGGCGGCGTTCGCCTCTGCCGGAACAACGAAACTGACGTCCCGCAGGGCGGGCCGGTTGCCGTCTTTGTACGAGAAGGACACTCCGGAAAACAGAATCTTGGGCGGATTGCTTGCGTCCCGGATGAATTTCTCCGATCCGGAATCCGGCACGGCGGGCGCGGCCTCAAGGAAATCAAACATTCGGTTCGCCGCCGACATGCCCAAAAACGACTGATGGTAAAACGCCGTCAAATCATTCAACGGCCGAAAACACTCCGCCGCCAGAAACAGAATGACGAAAAGCGCGGCGGGGGCGA
>JAITKU010000119.1 GCA_031278255.1 Eubacteriales Family XIII. Incertae Sedis bacterium
GCACCGCTTTCAAAATCTCGCGCAGAAAGCGCAGCCTGTTGTCAAGACAGCCCCCGTAATCGTCCGTTCGCTTGTTGGAATGCAGGGACAGGAATTGGTGGATCAGGTAACCGTGCGCGGCGTGTACCTCAACGCCGTCGAAGCCCGCGCGCTTCACGTTCAGCGCCGTCCGCGCAAAATCCTCGACGATCCCCGTTATCTCGTCCGCGCGCAGCGCGCGCGGTATCTCCTTGTTCCAAGGGCAGGGGATGGGCGAGCAGGAAACGGGCCGGACGCCACCGTTGACGCGGCTGTTCGTTTGGCGCCCCGCGTGATAGATCTGCGCGAAGATCTTCGTGCCGCAGGCGTGTATGCGATCCGTGAAACGCTTGTGGCTCTCGACCTGTTCCTCGCTGTACAGGCCCGCGATGTGCGGATAACCGCCCGCGTGCGCGTTGACGCGGTAGTCCTCCGTGATGATCAGCCCCCAGCCGCCCTTCGCCTTTTCTTCGTGATAGCGTATGTATTGCTCGGAGGCGAGGCCGCGTTCCGGGTTCATATTCGCGACCATGGGGCCGACGACGAGCCTGTTCGGTATCTCGCAGGCGCCGATCCGCCCCGGCGTCAGGATGTGTTTGAAATCGGTCATGTCAGTCCTCCGTAATCGCGACGGCGCGGACGGGGCTGCCGTCCCCGTCTTCGAATTTCAGCGGCAGCGCGCTGAAGAAAAAGCGTTTGCCCACGAGCGGCGCCAGATTGATCAGCGACTCCACGATCGCGATTTCGCGCCCGAGCACCTCTTGGTGCGTCCCGTTGCCGCGCGCGATTGTGGGCGTGTCGAGGCCGATGCCGCGAATGCCGCGGGCCTCGAGCGCCGCGCCCGTGTTTTCGGCAAGACTCGGAAATTTGAAGTATTCGAGCGTTCCGACGAGCGCCTCATAGCCCGTGCGGAGAATGAGGATGTCGCCCGTTTCGATCCGATCCGCGTTTCTTTCGAGCAAGGGGACCATATCGTACTCGCCCGCGTGCGGGAAGTCGTCCGCGGCGATGCACACTGCCTTGCCGCAGAAGCGCGAGAGGTCCACCTGCGCCGTCGTCTTGCCGCCCTTGACGTAGTGCAGGGGCGCGTCGATGTGCGTGCCCAGATGGGACATCATGACGACGAGGCTCGACTGACAGATGAACGATTCATGATCGACGCGGTGCGTCCAGATCATCGGCGGGTCGCCCACGGGCAGAAAGGGCAGGGTTTTCTCGTTGAGCGTGATGGTGAGATCGTGAAGCATGCTTTACCTCCGAAAAATCGCCGGGATATGTGGGCCGCCGCGTTCGCGAACCGGCTCCGGCCCGTTCGCGAACGCAACAAGATTTCTTATGCCCAACGCCGCTGTTGCGCTCTATGCGCCGAATATGAGCGTGGAGAGCGGGTACATCAGGATGCCGCAGACCACGATAGCCACGATCATCGTCGCCGCGCCGTATTTGATCGTGTATTTCGCTCCGCCGAACGGTTCCGCGTAGCAGCACCCGACCGGCACGAACGAAGACGGAAGCGCGAACGCCATGCCTGAGGCGAACATGATGGGCACGCCGATCACAAAGGGGCTCATCCCCATTTCCATGGCAAGCGGCACCGCCGCGCTCATCAGGATGATCGCAACCGGGATATTGTTCAGGATATTCGTGAGGATGACCGAGATCACGATCATCGTGAAGACGAACGCAAACGGCGAAAGGCCGCTCACGATCGGGCCGAGGCTCATAATCACAAACGGGATGATCCCCGTGGCGTCCGCGCTGAGCGCGTTTGATGTCAGCATGATGCCGGCCATCATAAAGTATACGCTCCAGTTGAGCTTGGATGCGGCGACGGAGATGTCAAGCACCGGCTCGCCATCGATCTTCACGATGCAGAAGATGACGAGCAGCACGAGCAGCGGCGTCACGAGCGTGATATGCTCGAAGAACGTGACGATGCCCGCCTGCGGCGCGAACAGGCCGATGGTCGCGGGTGCGAGCCACACGACAATCAGGGCGATAAAACCGATTGTGAAGAATTTCTCGCGGAGGTTCATCTTCGTCGGCTTCATGGCCTCGATCTTATCGAAGTCGATATTTTCGAGCTTGCTCATGTCGCAATTCGTGCAATAGCGGAAGAACAGGAACATGAGGAACCACACAATGACGGCGACCGGGATGGTAACGGCCATATAGGCGACCCAGTTGACGGACAGTCCGCCCGCGAGCCCTTGCAGGATCGACATGAACAGGATTGTGATGTCATGTGCCACCGGCGTCGCCGCAAAGCCGATCATCACCGTGAACGTGATACCCGTATACATAATATGAGTCCATTTGTCGTCTTTTGTCATCCCGAGCGCGCCGAAGATTTCTTTCGCGATCGCGAACAGCATGAGTTGTGCTGGGCTGACGTTGAAAAACAAGCCAATGACAAATGTCGCGAGCAGGAACATGAAAGTGAATGACCACGGACCCTTTTTCGCGTATTTCGTCGTGATAAACCACAACGCGATGCGTCGCGCGAGGCCCGTCCGCTCCATCAGGAAACACAGGAACAAAATATTGAGTACGAAAACCGCGTTCCACTGGCCGAATGAGTACGAAAGTGTCAGAAACCATCCCGAGCCACCCGCGTCCGCGAGGGAATCCGGCCAGATTCCCGGAGCAATGGCACCGAAAAAGATGACAACCAACACCGTCGGCCACGTGATGTCCACAAGCGTCCACAGGGCGACCAACCCAATGAACAGACCCAAAGCCGTCATACCTATCTGCGTGATCGGCTCAGGCGCCGGAATCTTTCCGACAAACATCATCACCAGAATGCAAACGATGACCTTGACGTAGTACGCGCCGTTTTTAGACTTCGCGCCCGCAGACGCGCCGGACGGCTCGGGGGGGGGCACTGCCCTCTGCAATGCTTCGTTCATGGCAAAACCTCCTTTTCATTTTACACTCACAACTACACCTTTTTATAAAAACGGCAGTATTTCCCGCCGGGTTTTTTCGTTGTGTGCCGTCGTCGGTTTTGAAGCCTTTCTGCGCGCTCGCGCCTGTAAACACCTGTAAAATCAGTATAA
>JAITKU010000252.1 GCA_031278255.1 Eubacteriales Family XIII. Incertae Sedis bacterium
AGGGCTTTGCCCGCCGCCCCTCAAAACATAGGCGTCAGTGGGGGATTGCACCCGCCACTGACAGCTTGGAAAGTTGAAACCCGCCGCCTGTAGAGGCGGGGGACTGACGCCGTCGTTCATTTCGATATTCCTTCATTGCATAAAGCCGGTGAAAGGTCTGAAGCGAAAGCAAACGCGGCGCATTGTGTTCAGTATACCGCATAATTGTCGGATATGCAATAAACAGACGGTTTTTTCCGGATGTTTTCGTTTGCCCAAATTACCCGCGGATTTTTTCAAAAATTATGAATGACGCCGTCCTCCCCCTCTCGACAAAAATTTTATTTAATTGCAAAAAACCTATTGACAATTTCCGCAAATGTTTTAAAATATGTATTAGCACTCACCCGCTATGAGTGCTAACAATTCCATTTTGATAAGTCGTTCCATTTTGGCTTCGTCCAAAAGAGATGGTTGTTTATGCACAGAAGGGAGAAGGAAAAATGAGTTTTGCAATCAAGCCATTGGGTGACAGGGTCGTGATCAAAAGACTTGAAGCGGAGGAAAAGACGAAGAGCGGTATCGTTCTTCCCACGCAGGCGAAAGAACAGCCGCAGATGGCGGAAGTGGTTGCCGTCGGGCCCGGAACCGATGAGGTGAAGATGGAGGTCAAGGCCAAGGATACCGTTATTTTCTCAAAATACGCCGGCACGGAGATCAAATACGACGGTGATGAGTACACGATATTGTCACAAAAAGACATTCTTGCAATCGTTAAATAGGTTTAAGGAGGGAAACTGGAAATGGCGAAGGAAATCAATTTCGGCGAAGAGGCCAGGAAGAGACTGCAGGCGGGCGTGGACCAGCTCGCAAACACGGTCAAGATCACGATAGGCCCCAAGGGTCGGAACGTATTGCTCGAAAAGAAATTCGGATCGCCGATGATCACGAACGACGGCGTGACCATCGCCAAGGAGATCGAGGTGGAGGATCCGGTCGAAAATATGGGCGCGCAGCTTGTCAAGGAGGTCGCGACCAAGACGAACGATGTGGCGGGCGACGGCACCACAACGGCCACGCTGCTCGCGCAGATCATCGTCAAGGAGGGCTTCAAGAACGTCGCGGCCGGCGCGAACCCCATCATCCTGAAAAAGGGTATTCAGGGCGCCGTCGATGTCGCGGTTTCGGAGATCAAGGCGCTGTCTCATGATATCGAGACCAAGGAGAGTATCGCGCAGGTCGCATCCGTTTCCGCAAGCGACAGCAGCGTAGGGGATTTGATTTCCGAGGCCATGGAGAAAGTCGGGACGGACGGCGTCATCACCGTCGAAGAATCCAAATCCATCGAGACGGTCTTGGAAGTCGTGGAGGGAATGCAGTTTGACAGGGGCTATCTGTCCTCCTACATGGTGACGGATACCGACAAGATGGAAGCCGTACTCGACAACCCCTACATCCTGCTGACGGACAAGAAGATCTCCAACATTCAGGAGATTCTGCCCATACTCGAACAGATCGTGCAGAAAGGCAAGAAGCTGCTCATCATCGCCGAGGAGGTAGAGGGCGAGGCGCTCGCCACGCTCGTACTCAACAAACTCAGGGGCACTTTCGAGTGCGTCGCCGTGAAAGCGCCGGGCTTCGGCGACAGGCGGAAAGCCATCATGGAGGACATCGCGGTCCTCACCGGCGGCCGCGTGATCTCCGAGGAAGTCGGCTACGATCTCAAGGAAGCCACGCTTGACCTGCTCGGAACGGCGAACACCGTCAAGATCAGCAAGGAAAACACCGTTATCGTCGAGGGCGCGGGCAAGAAAGCCGATATCGACGCGCGGATCAACCAGATCAAGGTGCAGATAGATGAGACCACCTCCGATTTCGACAAGGAGAAATTGCAGGAGCGTCTCGCCAAACTCTCCGGCGGCGTCGCCGTCATAAAGGTCGGCGCTGCGACCGAAACGGAACTCAAGGAAAAGAAGCTCCGCATCGAGGACGCGCTGAACGCGACGAGGGCCGCGGTGGAGGAGGGTATCGTTTCCGGCGGCGGCGTGGCCTTTGTCAACGCCATCCCCGCGGTCGCGAAGTATGCCAAGACCCTTTCCGGCGACGAGAGAACCGGCGCCGGCATCATCGTCCGGGCCTTGGAGGAACCCGTTCGCCAGATCGCCGAGAACGCGGGCTTTGAGGGTTCCGTGGTGGTCGCGCGCATCAAGAACAGCAAGATGGGCGTGGGCTTCAACGCCTTAACCGAGCAATACGCCGATATGATCGCGTCCGGTATCGTCGATCCCGCAAAGGTAACGCGTTCGGCTTTGCAGAACGCCGCCTCCGCGTCGGCCATGCTCCTGACCACGGAAGCCGGCGTCACCGAGGTAAAGAAAGACGAACCGCCCATGCCGATGGGCGGCGGTATGGGCGGCATGGGCGGCATGATGTAAGCCCCCGGACGCACGCGCGACGCGATCCTATCCCTCAACCCTTGGGATCGGCGCCGTTTTCCATACAACATAACGTTTCCCGAGGTCCCGCGCGCCGCGCGCGGGGCCTTGGGAAATGTTTTTTTGCGGAATATTTCCCGGTGCGCCTTGCGCGCGCGGCTCCGCTGTTGTAAAATAAGACGATGGAAAAACGGAGTGTTACGGGGCCTCGCAAAACATTTGCGGCGCGCCCCAAGGGAGGCGAAAATCTTATGGCGTATTATTTCGACGAACCGTCGCGAACATTCAGCGAATATCTGCTGATGCCGGGCTATTCCTCCAAGGATTGCAGGCCGGAGAACGTGAATATCACGACGCCGATCGCAAAATATCGCAGGGGGGAGAGTCCGAAGATCGTCATGAACATCCCGCTGGTCTCCGCGATTATGCAGGCGGTTTCCGATGACAAGATGGCCATCGCGCTTGCAAAGGAGGGCGGCATTTCTTTTATCTACGCCTCGCAATCGATAGAGAGCCAAGCGGCAATGATTCACCGCGTGAAGTCGCACAAGGCGGGCTTCGTGAAGAGCGATTCCAACATCCGGCCGGATCAAACGCTGGCGGAGATCGTCGCGCTGAAAGAAAAGAGCGGCCATTCCACGATCGCGGTGACGGAGGACGGCACGGCGGACGGCAGGATCGTGGGCCTCGTGACGAGCAGGAGTTACCGCGTCAGCAGGATGGCGCCGGACACGAAAGTTTCCGCTTTCATGACGCCCTTTTCGGAATTGATCTACGCGGAGGACGGCATCAGCCTTTCGGAAGCGAACGATATGCTGTGGGATCACAAGCTGAATGCCCTGCCCGTCATCGACAAGAACAGGCGTCTGACCCACTTCGTGTTCCGCAAGGATTACGATTCGCACAAGGAAAACCCGAATGAATTCCTCGACAAGGACAAGCGCTACATGGTCGGCGCGGGCGTGAATACGCGGGATTACGAGGAGCGCATACCCGCCCTCGCGGACGCGGGCGCGGATGTACTGTGTATCGATTCGTCCGAGGGCTACAGCGAATGGCAACGCGACACCATCGCTTTTGTGCGCAGAAAATACGGCGACGACATGAAGATCGGCGCGGGCAATGTGGTGGAACGCGACGGTTTTCGCTTCCTCGCGGACGCGGGCGCCGACTTTGTAAAGATCGGGATAGGCGGCGGTTCCATCTGCATTACGCGTGAACAAAAGGGCATAGGCCGCGGCCAGGCATCGGCCGTTATCGACGTGGCCGCCGCGCGCGACGAATATTTTGAGGAAACGGGCATCTATATCCCCATCTGCTCCGACGGCGGCATCGTGTACGATTACCACATGACGCTGGCCCTCGCGATGGGCGCGGACTTTCTGATGCTCGGCAGATATTTCTCGCGATTCGACGAAAGCCCCACGAATAAGCTGAATATCAACGGCAGCTATGTGAAAGAATACTGGGGCGAGGGTTCAAACCGCGCGCGGAACTGGCAGCGCTACGATCTCGGCGGCGAGGGCGGACTCTCTTTCGAGGAGGGCGTCGATTCCTACGTCCCCTACGCCGGCAGCCTCAAGGACAATGTGGGGCTTTCCCTGGGCAAAATGAAATCTACGATGTGCAATTGCGGGGTTTTGGACATTCCGAGCCTACAGAAGAACACGAAGCTGACGATCGTTTCCGCGACGAGCATTGTGGAGGGCGGCGCGCACGACGTAATCCTGAAAGAGCAGACCTCGAATCTCAGATAAAGCCGCGCGGTCGCGCGCAAGGAGTGTCTTATGACGGATAAAAGCATATGGGTGGTCGATTTCGGCGGGCAGTACAATCAGTTGATCGCGCGTCGCGTCAGGGAAGCGCATGTGTACTGCGAGGTCGTGCCTTGGTTCAAGTGCGTGAAACGCCTCGCGGACGAGAGGCCGGCCGGGATAATCTTTACGGGCGGTCCCGCCAGCGTGTACGCGGAGGGCGCGCCTAAGTTGCCGCGCGCGTTCTTTGAAAGCGGCGTTCCCATCCTCGGTATCTGCTACGGAATGCAGATGATGGCCCATGTGCTGAGCGGAAATGTGTACAGCCCGGATTATAAGGAATACGGCCGCGTGGCGCTGCGCCGGTCGGGTGCGGGCGCGGATCCCGGCGATCCGCTCTTTGCGGGCATCCCGGAAGAGACCGTCTGCTGGATGAGCCATACGGACTACGTCGAACGCGTGCCCGAGGGCTTTCGCGTGTGCGCCCAAACGGACAACTGCCCCGCCGCCGCCATGGAAAATGCCGAGCGAAAGCTGTACGGCGTGCAGTTCCATCCCGAGGTACATCACACGCCTTTCGGACAAAAACTGCTCTCGAATTTCCTCTACGGCATTTGCGGCTGCAAGGGCGACTGGACGCCGGCGAATTTCGCGAAAGCAAAGACGGAGGAGATACGGCGGCGCGTCGGCGGCGGGCGGGTACTCTGCGCCCTCTCCGGCGGCGTGGATTCCTCCGTGGCCGCCGTGCTGACGCACAAAGCCGTCGGCGACAGGCTGACCTGCATATTCGTGGACCACGGTCTCCTGCGCAAGGACGAGGGCGAGCAGGTTATGGAGGTGTACGGCAGACGGTTTCGCATGAACATAAAACGCGTTGACGCGGCGGAACGCTTTCTCGGCAAACTGGCCGGCGTAGGCGATCCCGAGGAGAAGCGCAAGATCATAGGCGGGGAATTCATCCGCGTGTTCGAGGAGGAGGCGCGAAAGCTTCTTTCAAAGGAGGGCGGCGCGGATTATCTGCTGCAGGGAACGATCTACCCCGACGTGGTGGAGAGCGGCAACGGCGAATCCGCCGTGATCAAGAGCCATCACAACGTCGGCGGACTCCCCGCGGATATGAAGCTCGAACTGCTTGAGCCTCTGCGCCTGTTGTTCAAGGACGAGGTGCGCAAGGTCGGCGAGGAACTCGGCATCGCGCCCGAACTCGTCTGGCGCCAGCCCTTTCCGGGTCCCGGCCTCGCGATCCGCTGTCTCGGCGAGGTGACGCCCGAAAAACTCCGCATCCTCCGTGAATCCGACGCCGTCCTGCGCGCGGAGATCGACGCGTACAACGAGGACCTGTTCGCAAGGACGGGGAAGCGCAACTACGGGGCCGAGGACGACGACGGCGGCGAACGCGCCGTATGGCAGTATTTCACCGTCCTGCCGAACATCCGCAGCGTCGGCGTGATGGGCGACCTCCGCACCTACGACCACACCGTGGGCATCCGCGCCGTCACCTCCGTGGACGGCATGACCTCCGACTGGGCGCGGCTCCCCTACAGTCTGCTCGAAACCGTCTCAAACCGCATCGTCAACGAGGTGGACGGCGTAAACCGAATCGTGTACGACATCACGAGCAAACCGCCCGGGACGATTGAGTGGGAGTAAGGGGAGTAGTAGATAAGGGCTTTGAAAGTCGCTCCACACAAGGGTTTACGGTATGCGAGGCTGTTTAGTGGTGATAAAATGGTGATTAAAGATAATGTTAGAAAGGGGTGAGGTGAAAATGGAAGACAATATATTAAGCATTGTTACAATTGTTATAAGTGTTATAACCTCATCCTTTTTTACGTTGATTTTATCGGTGTTCATTTTGGATCCCATTAAGGAAACGCTGATTATTCGCCCCGGCCGAGCAGTCAAAAAAACAGAAGGGCAAAAATTACATTTCTGTTACAAACGTTGAAACCGCGCGACTTTCAGGTTGCTTTATGATATA
>JAITKU010000264.1 GCA_031278255.1 Eubacteriales Family XIII. Incertae Sedis bacterium
TTCTCAACTCAACTTCTCAACTTATTTTTGTCTTGAGGTGTTGATTGTGCCACACATGCTCATGTTCGTTTTCGTTTCCAAATCGAAGAGGCTGCCTCTTTAATTTAGAGACAGCCCCTCCTCCGTTCATTTATGCCCGGAGCACAGCGAACGGGTGCTTCGCTCCGCTCGCAATGACGGAAAGAGGGATTCACCGCAATGATTATTACGCCGGCGCCAAGGGTCTGAACCGCAAACCGGCATCACTTGATAGCCACAACTGCAAGATACGCCGTTGACATACAGCGGTATTCGTGGCATAATATACGTGACATGTCGCATATCGAAAGAACGATTCCATCCCGGCGCAATGCTGCCGGGTTCCGCGAACCATTTCTAAAAGTATTTGTGCCGTCACGGAGACAAAGGAGGAAAAACGCATGGCTGAATATCTTAGCCCGGGGGTCTATGTTGAAGAGTTCGACTCGGGCCCTGTGCCAATGGAAGGGGTGGGTACGTCTACCGCCGGATTCATCGGCTTGGCAGTCAAAGGCCCCGTGGGCGGCGCGCCTCAACTTGTCACCGGCGTTGCGGACTTCCGCCGCGCCTACGGCGGCTATCTGTCCGCGAACGAGTTCGGCGACTACCGCTTTCTGGCTTATGCCGTCGAGCATTTTTTCACGAACGGAGGTACCCGCGCCTATATCGCCCGTGTCGCACCGCCGGATGCGAAGAAGGCGACGTCCGCCGCCGAGAGTCCCTTGAAGTTGCGCGCGTCCAGCGTCGGCGCATGGGGCAACGAACTGAAAGCCGTTTTTTCTCCCGCCGGCAAAGCCAAAACGCAGATTTTCGACCTTATCTCCCCGAAGCGGATTCGCGTGAAGAACAATGCGGGCTTCAACGCCGGGGACGTGATTGTGCTGACGGACGGCGAAACGAAAAGTTACAATCGCGTAGTGAAATCGCAGGACAACGTGATTGACCTCCTGGACGACTTCGACGAGTCCGTCGTTGACAAAGCCCTCTCGCCGAAAAAGATTCTCTCGACTTGCGAGTTCAACCTCGACATCTATCACGACGATGTGGCGGAGAGTTACAGCAACCTTTCCCTCAACATCAATATCCCCGAGCACATCGGCAAAAAGCTGTCGCGCTCAGCGCTCGTGTCCATTGAATTGGCGAAGATTCCCGAAGATGCCTCGCCGCCCTACGCCTTGTTGGTCGGCGAGGAAAAAGCGACCGAAAAGAGCGTTTCCGTCACTTTCGGCGGCGGGAGCAACGGTTCGGCCGCCGCGATCACCGCCGACGTGTTTATGGGCGAGGACAACGGCCCCGGCAAACGCACAGGTATTCAGGCGTTCATCGACAATTCGGTCGTCAGCATTATGGCGGTTCCGGGCAACACCGACCCCAACGTGCAGTTGACGCTCGTCGCGCACTGCGAAAACCTGAAATCCCGCTTCGCCGTGCTTGACATGCCGCCGGAACTCACCAAGCCGGACGATTTGCTCGTTCATCGGGAGCTTTTCGACACGTCCTACGCCGCTCTGTACCATCCGTGGCTGCAGGTGTTCGACCCGTTGGACAAGCGGGGCATTTTTATCCCGCCTTCCGGCTCCGTCGTGGGCATCTATGCCCGGAGCGACGCTTCGCGCGGCGTACACAAAGCGCCCGGCAACGAAACTGTGCGGAGTTGCACGGGCCTTTCGGTGTCATACAACAAGGGCGAACAGGATATTTTGAACCCCAAGGGCGTAAACCTCATCCGCGCCATTCCCGGCAGCGGCATCAATGTGTGGGGCGTGCGGACGGCAAGTTCAAACAACCTGTGGAAATACGTCAACGTGAGAAGGTTGTTCATCTACGTCGAGGAAAGCATTAAGGCCAATACGAACTGGGTGGTGTTCGAACCCAACGACGAGGCGCTGTGGTCGCGGGTGGAACGGACCATCGCTTCGTTCCTGACCACGCTCTGGCGCGACGGCGCTTTGCAGGGCGCCACGCCGGCGGAAGCGTTCTACGTCGTCGTCGGGCGATCCACGATGTCGCAGGACGACATCGACAACGGGCGGCTCATCTGCGAAATCGGTATCGCGGCCGTGAAGCCGGCGGAGTTCGTCATCTTCAAGGTGACGCAGAATACGGCTACGGAATAGACCGGGGGAGGATAAGAAATGGCTACATATCCGTTCAACAAATTTCGATACAAGGTGGACATCCCCGACCTCGGCGTGGCCGGTTTCTCCGAGGTCACGGGCTTCGACGCCTCCATTGACGTGATAGAATACCGCAACGGCGATGAAAAACCGCCTACGCCGGCAAAACTGCCGGGCCTCCGCAAATACTCCAACGTGACGTTCAAGTGGGGCGTTACGGAGAGCAAAGCGGTGTACGAGTGGTTTGCGGAATGGATGGACAAATCGAGCGAGCGCAAGGATGTCACGGTGACATTGCTCGACGACGAGGACGCCGAACAGGCGGCGTGGACGATTACCGCCGCTTGGCCGGTTAAGTACACCGCGCCGGAGTTCAACGCCACCTCCAGCGAGGTGGCAATCGAACAGGTCGAAGTCGCCCACGAAGGCTTGAAACGCACGAAATAACAGGCGGAGTTTCCGTGCCTCTCGGGAATAACGCCGCCGCAGGCGAGACAAAGGGTGCGTAGATGATATTACAAACCGAATACGATTTCGAGCTGCCGTTCGGCTGCGTCGACGAAGACGGTACGTTGCACAAAGCGGGCAAGATGCGCATGGCGACGGCAGCCGATGAAATTTATCCCTTGCGGGAGCCTCGTGTGCAGGCGAATCCCGAGTATCTCTCCGTCGCTGTCTTGGCGCGGGTGATAACAAAGCTCGGACCCCTTGCCGACGAAGCCGTGACGCAAGACGTCGTCGAACGATTATTTGTGCAAGACTTAACGTATTTGCAAGATTTATATAACAGAATAAACCAATCTGAATATCCTCAATACGAAGGTGTATGTCCCGAATGTGGAAAGGCGGTCAAGTTTCCGATAAATTTTCGGCAGGCGGGGCAGTAATCACTTACCCCGCCTCCCGACTGTTTGAAGAAGTGACGTTTCTGGCGTATTATCTCCATTGGTCGAAGGACGAGCTGATGGCGCTTCCCCATTGGGAGCGGCAGGAGTGGTGCCGCCGCGTAACGGCGGTGAACAAACAGTTGTCCGACGCGCCGGAGAACATTTTCGAGGTATGAGGCTATGGCGGATTTGCATAAACTTCTGACGGGGCACAGATTCAAGGTCACGATGTCCGACGCGGGAAAAAACAACGCGTATTTCACCTGTGGGTTCAAATCCGTCAGGGGCGTGAAGATCGCGAGAGCTTACGAGCCGCTGGCGGTCGGCGGCAAGAACGACGGTCCTGTGTTGTTGCCTCTGCCGGTCAAGGAGCCGGGGCGGCTTACCTTGGAACACGGCAAGGCGCCGAAAGAGCGCATTGCCTGGTTTGAGGCGGGACGCTCCCTCGGAATGGACGTATTGGTGTCCGTGCTGGACGAGACGATGGAGAAAGCCGCGGAATACGCGCTGAAGGGCGCGGTGATCGAGTCGGTGGAATTGAGCGCGTTGGACGCGCTGTCGTCGGAGGTGCTGATAGAGAGCGTGACGATTCTCTGCTCCGGCATACGGGAGACGATCTAAATGCAAGATCTGTTGGGCACCGTCAGGGAACGCTACCGCAGAAACATCAGTTGCCGAAACCTGTCCACGCTGACGCACCGGACGCGGAATGCGATTGCCGACAAGACGGCGGAGCCGGAAGAAAAGCGCGAGAGGGGCTTTTTCGATTTCCTGCGGCCGCATCTCTTTGGCATAAGCAAGAAGCTTCACGAAGAAATAGGAAAGCTGATCGAACGGCGGGAAAAGACGGTTTTGCAGACCGTGAACCGGGATGTGCTGCGTCTCACAGAGCGGCAGGGCCGGCAATGGAAAGCCGAGACGGCCCGCACGGAACGCACGAGACTCGAAACGGCCAAGAGATCCGAGAAGCGCGTGGAGCTCTTTATGACGGACACGGGGGCGAAACTGAAAGCCGTGCAAAAAGAACTCGACCGGCTGAAGGCCGAGGACGCCGCCCGCAAACGCGAGCGGGACAGGATGACGAACGAGGACTTGCCGCTGTCCCACAGGGCGGGGAGGAAACTGACGAACGACAAGGCGGAACGCGAACGAGAAGAACTGCGCCGGGAGATAAATGACAAGGCCGCGAAAACAGAACGGCGCGTCCTGCGCAAGCTGCGGGACGAGGACGAATACGAGCAGAGGAGGCGGGGTTGTTGATTGAGCGGGCGAAAATCACCGTGTTAAACGACAAAATGCAAGCTGTCGAGAGTATCGACATACAATTTAACCCATCCGAATTTTCAATCGACCGTTCCGCGCGTTTTTCCGACGACGACGAATCGGTGTTGACCGATGCCGCAGAATCGCCGCAATTCCTATCCGAGAGGCGCGCGGTCTTGAAAGTGAAGTTGACCCTTGACGGTTTCACGTCGGCGGACGCCTTGGACGAGGAAAAAGCGGAGGACGTGAGCAAACGCGTCAAGAAGCTTCGTAAGCTTGTTACGCTCGACGAGAAACTGCATCGGCCGCCGCTGTGTTTGTTCGAGTGGGGGACGACCGCTTTTACGGGCTATACCGAGAACATGAACGTCAACTATACGATGTTCAGCTCCGGAGGCATACCGATCCGCGCCACCGTAGACCTGACTTTCAAGAGCGTGGATAAGAAACAAACCGCTCTGCAATCCCCCGACCGCACGAAGCGGCACGTTTTGACGCAGGGTACGCCGCTGTACGCGGTGGCATACGAGGCCTACAACGATCCGACGGAGTGGCGGCCCATCGCCGAGGCGAACGGGATTAAAAATCCGCGCAAGCTGCGAGCGGGAACCGTTTTGAAAATACCTCCCTTGGAGTTCGAACCCCTATGAGTACCTACGACGCGTTGCGCAAGAGGTACGACGGCTTCGCCGTGCCCGCGTTCAAGATCACCTGCGGCGGGAGCGAGCTGAAACGGTCCGCTTTCACTTTTTCGGAAATTGCCGTGGATGTCGGAATGGGCGCGACGGCGGGCGCCGCGAGGTTCACGCTCACCGACGTGTACGAGCGCGGTTCGCGCCGGTTTGCGCCGGACGCGTTGAAATCCCTCGTACCCGGGAAGAAGGTGTCCGTCGCCCTCGGCTACGGCAGCGACACGACGGAGGTGTTCACGGGCTACATCGACGAGTTGAAAACCCGGTTCGACGAGGAGATGACGCTGACCGCGCTCTGTCTCGACGCCAGAGGGCTGATGCGCTCCGGTTCGGCATACGCGGCGATGAAAGACAAAAAAATTCAGGACGCGGTGGCGGCCGTGCTTGATCGCTACGCCGCGCTCGTTACCGCGAAAGACGTAAAGCTCGACGCCTGGGAACAAGAAGTGAATCTTACGCAAGCGGGGACGGACTTGGATTACATCATTGAAGCCGCCGAGGCGAGAGGCTTGTTCTTACGGATCGACAAGGGCAAAGCGATAATCGGCCCGGCGCAGGATACTGTCTGCATCGAATTCGATTGGGAGCAGTTTGCGATGGAATTCTCCGTCCGGTATCTCGATGAGAAGTTGACCGCTTACGGCTACGACGCGCAGAAGATGGAGGCATTCACCGCTGAGGCGAAAGCGAAGCAAGCGGCGAAGCAGGAAGCCTTGCTTACCGTGCGGAGCGCCTTGCGCCTCTCCCGCCGGTATACGGGCGACACGGCGAAAAAACACGCGGAGGCGCTCGGCAAGACAAAGACGGGCGCCGCGCTGTTCGGCAAAATCTCCTGTGTGGGCTTACCGGAGGCGCTTGTCGGACAGAAGGTAAAGATCAATAAGTTTCCGCTGACCGCGTTGGGGGTTCCCGACAAGCTGATCGTCACCGCCGTCAGCCATCGCATTGAAAGGGAAAGCGGCTTTATGACCGAAATAGAGGTGAGCGGCTGATGGATTTGACGCTCGGCACAGTCAAGGAAAACTATGACAAGGACCACCCCGGGATGCTGTTGGTGACGATTCCGACCTTCGATAAGAGCGGCGGCGATACCGCGTGGCTCCCGGCGGCGGCGCCATACGCGGGGAAGGATTACGGGTTTTACGTCTTGCCGGAGAAAGACGAGCAGGTAATCATCGGCTTCCTTGACGGCGACAGGCATGCGGGTGTCGTCATCGGCAGCCTGTGGAACAGGAAGAACACGCACCCGCCGAAGACGGTCACGGAGAAAAACGAAGTCCGGGCGTTCGTCACCAAGGGCGGGCACAGCATAATCATCAAAGACGGCGACGAGGGCGGCGTGACGGTCAAGACCAAGGCCGGACACACGATTTCCATCGCCGAAAAGGACAAGAAAATCTCCGTCTTGACGAGCGACGGGAAAGAAACAATCACCCTCGACGAGGGTGGCGGCGAGCTGTCCGTAAATGCCGATAAGAAAATCTCTCTGAAAGCGCAGGAGATCACAATCGAAGGCAATATCTCCGGAAAGGGCCGGGCGATTTCCTTGGAGGCGGACGGAAACCTCGACCTCAAGGGCAAGCAGATCAAGATTGACGGCAGCGCGGCGAAGATGAATTCGCAGAATACCGAGCTTACGGGCATGGCGGTGAAGGTCGAGAGCAACGGGATACTGACGCTGAAAGGCGCAATGACGAAGATCAACTGAGACGGCGGGGAGGGCCGACATGAATACGGCGGACAACACCAAAAACTTCCTTGGGCGCGGTCTCTCGTTTCCCATCTCCGTGGATCGGGCGACCGGACGGACGGCGATGGCGGAATATGAGGAGAATATCAGACAGTCCGTCGGCATCATCCTCTCCACCCGTTGCGGCGAAAGGCTGATGCGTCCGGACTTCGGCAGCGGCTTGCACGCGTTCGTGTTCGAGAACGACGGCGTAACCAATCGCACCCGCATTAAGAGAACCGCCGAGGACGCGTTGGCGCTGTGGGAACCGCGGATCGCGGACGTATCGGTCGGCGTGGACTTCCCAAAAGGCGCGGAAGGCGGCTTTTTGCTCAACGTGTCCTACACCGTGCGGAGCACAAACAATCCATACAATATGGTCTTTCCATACTTTTTATCAGAGAGCGTCTGACGCGGATTTGCCGCGTTGCGGCGGAGAAAGGAGGCGCGGACGATGGCGGACACAGAAGCGAAACAGTACATACTGAACGACATCGCCCGGCGCGCGCCCTTGTACGCTCCGGAATGGCGCTACAACCCGGCGTCACCCGATGCGGGAGCGGCCTTGGCGTTTCTGTGGGCGGATATGTTTGCGGGCACCTTGGAACGCTTCCGTGCGCTGCCGGACAACTACCGGCGCGCTTTCCTCGACGCCATCGGTTCCGAGCCGCGTCCCGCCGTCCCCGCGCGGGCTTGGCTTGCTTTCCGGATTCGGGAGGACGCGACCGAGGTCGTCATTCCCAAGGCCACGGAGGTTTCCGCATCGGCGGCCCCCGATCTCGCGCTCGTTACGGATCGTGAACTGGCGGCAAGTCCCGCGAAGATTACGGATGTTTTCTGCGTCGTTCCGGCGCGGGATGCGGTCGTGCGCTATGACGGACTTGCGGGTTTGGAATTGTTCCGCGCCGCCGCAGGCGACGGACACATCCTGACTTTTACGCATCCTTTTGCGTTTGACGTGTCGGATCGGGCGACGTTGCGTCTCGTGCCGGAATTGAGCGCGGGAACGCCGGATGCGCTTGCGGAGCTCGCGTGGGAATACCTCGACGGCGAGGATTGGAGAAAGTTGCGTGCCGTGAGAGACGGCGAAGCTTTGCGTTTCGCGTTTCCCGCCGACAAGAAAAACCCTTGCGCCGTTTTGCGCGTGAAGGCGGATGTTGCGTCCGCCGGAGCTTTGACCTTGCTGTCGCTGACGGCGCGCCCTTCCGGATTCAATCTGTTCCCCGATGCGCTGTATACGGGCGACGCGCAGGCGGACGATGTGTTTTATCCCTTCGGCCGGCGGTTTTTGCCCGGCGGCTGCGCGTATTTCGCCTGTACGGACGCGCTTGCGAAACCCGGGGCACGGGTGGAACTGTCGTTTGCCGCAGACTATGAGGATTTTGAAGCGGAGGGCTACCCGGATCGGGAAATCCGACTGAGGCGGATGATGCGCGTCTCCGACTTCGAGGAGCCGAAGCGGTTCGCGATCACCGCGGCCGAAGTGAAATGGGAGTATTGGAACGGTGTGGGTTGGGCGTCGCTCGGCGCAAACCAAAGCGCGGATGTATTCAACGGCGACGCGCCGGGTCGCGTGAAAATCACCTTTGATTGCCCCGCAGACCTGCAGCCGGCGCTTGTCGGCGCGCACGATTTGCCTTTTGTCCGCGCGCGGCTCATTACGGCGAACAACCTGTATTGCCGACCCGGATATTACCGCGCCCCGATTGTGTCCGACGTGCGTTTTGCTTACCGCTTTGCGGTCGGCGCGGCGGTCACGAGCGTCGGTGTGTCAGAGCATTTGGACGCGCGCGAAGCGAATTTTCCGATGAAACTCGCGTCCGAGCCGGACGGCCCCGCCGCTCTGTACTTCGCCTTTGATCGGAGGTTCACGCAGGGCACGATCCTGTTCGACATGGCCCCCGACGCGGAGCCACCCGCTTTGCGCTGGGAATATCTGACGGAGAGCGGTTGGACCGCTCTGAACGTGCGGGATAACACGGCGGGGCTTCGGAAAACCGGGATACTGAGTTATGAAACATTGAGGCCTGCGGCATCCGCCCGGCTGTGGGGCAAAGAGGCGCATTGGATCCGCGTTGCCTGCGAAGGCCGGGCATACACCGGCGCCGGGACGCGCCGCCCGCGTTTGCGCGGCCTGTATGAAAACGCCGTTCGCGCCGCGGCAAGCGTGCCGGGCGAGGCGTCGCGCCTCCCGGCGGGCGCGTTTGCGACGCTGAATTTACCGATCCCCGGCGTAATCGGCGCAGAAAACCCCGTTGCCGCCTACGGCGGTGCGGATACGGAGGACGAGGATCGGATTGTCGCCCGTCTTACGGCGGCGATTTCTCACTTCGGCAGAGCAATCAGCGCCGGGGATGTCGAGGCTCTTGCGCTGGAGGCTTCGCTCGGCGTCCTGCGGGCGAGGTGCTACGCACACACGGACGCGAACGGCAATACCGCCTACGGTGAGTCCGCGCTTGTGTTGCAGCCTAAAGGCGCGGAGGAAAGCGGGTTTGCCGCCCTGCGGGATGAGGTGAGAGCCTATGTTGAAGCGGGGCGCGCCCTCGGCGCGGGAATTTTGCATATTGTCCCGCCGCAGTATATCACGGTGCGCGCGAGCGTCGTCGTCGCCGTCGATAACCCGGACGAGGCCTTGTCCGTGAAATATCGGATCAACGAGGCACTGGCGGAGTTCCTGACTCCGACCGGTTGGGCGATAGGTTCGCTGCCCTCGCCGGGTCGGATTGAGACGGCGATCCGCGCCGTTTCCGGTGTGCTGTACCTCGTGAAAATCAAGACGGCGTATATCCGCCGCGGAATCGCGTGTGACTATGCCCGCGCCGTGAGCGAGACCTTTGTCCTGCCTGTGAACGGCAGACACGATATCGCGTTCGCGTAAAGGGCGCCGCCCTCGGCGTCTCGTATGAGTGAGGTGATACGGATGTTGCGTCAGCACAATTTAGACGATGTAAAGTTCGCGCAAATCTCGGAAGAGGCAAGGCTTTGCGCGTCGGAATACTGTCCTGCGTGGAACAACCTGAATACCGCGGATCCCGGCGTGACGCTCATTGAACTGTTCGCTTGGCTGACGGAGATGCAGCGGTATCACCTGAATAGCATCGAGGAGGCCTCGCCGTTCTTCCCCTTGATCGGCGTCACGCCGCTTGGGGTGCGGGCGGCGGAAACGGAGATAAGCATCGCGGGTGGCTTTGCGCCCCGGATCATTTTGGCCGGCACGCCGCTCAGCGCCAAAGGTGTGCGCTTTGAGACGACGGAGGACGTAAACTGTACGGGGGACGCGTTGCGCATCCGCGTCGTACAGCGGGAAACGGTACGGACGCCGATTTCGCTGGGCCTCGCGGACGCTTACCCCCATACGCGTTTCGTCGCCGACGCGCGCGGGCAGATGATATTGGATTTTGCCCTGACCGTGGACGGCGAGGAATGGACGCGGACGGACGATTTCCGCGCGTCGAAGCCGGAGGATAAGCACTATACGCTGAACGCGGAGACGGGCGAAGTGACGTTCGGCGACGGATATCGCGGGCGATTGCCCTGTGGCGAGGCGATTATTACGCATCTGACGCTCACCCGAGCGGCGGGCGGCAATATCGCGCCGAATCGCATCTCGGAGTTGGACGGTCTGCCCGTCAGCCAACCGAATCCCGCCGAGGGCGGCGCTTCTCACGAAACCGCGGCGGAAGCCTTGGCGCGGGCGCGACGTTCACACAGGCAGGCGGTGACGGCTGCCGATATCGAGCGCTTGGTGTCGGAGACGCCGGGGCTTGCGGTGGAACGCGTCCGCGCTTTCACGGACGGGGAAGCCCCGAAATCCGGAAAATCGCGCGTCGTTTGCATTGCGGTGAAGTTGCGCGACCGTGACTTGACCGAGGACGACAAGGCGAAAATCATCGCACATGCAGAGCCTTACCGTCTTGTGTGCAGGGATTTTCGAATCATGGCGCCGGAGATTGTACGCGTTGGGCTGACGCTGGAGTTGAGGGCAAAACCGCACGGGGTCGGCTTTCAAGAGGAAGCGGAGGAATCCCTGCGCGCATACTTCGCGGATCGTTACGGTGGCTTCGGGGAAAAAATCCGGCTTGGCGAGTTCCGTGCTTTCGCGGGGAATATCCCGGAGGTGCTCGAAGTGTCGCGTTGCGCTCTTCGCGCCCACGGCGACACGCGGACGGATGCGGACGGCGACATATCCGTCGCGCCCGGCGCTCTCGCCATACTCGGCGAGGTGAATATACGGCTTACGGACGCAATGTACTGACGGCCGGCCCGGGGTCGGCGGACAACTGCGGAAAGAGGCAATCGACAATGCGTGAAACGAAATATTTTATCTTCAATCACGAAGCGGCTTTCGCCGCTTGCCGCCTCGAAAGGCTTGTCCGAGAGAACGGTGCGGTTCGGCGGAGCGGCGAGGCTTCCGGTCTGTTCGTCACGCCTCTGTTGGACAGTGGCGCGCGAGGCAATATGTGGCAGCGGGTCTTGGCCGATGTGCGTTTGGCGGACGGCGCAAGCCTTGTCTGGCGAGCATACGCCGCAGACGATGTGTTTGCGACCGACACCGTTGAGAAGCGCGAGCCGGCGTATGTCGCCGAAAACGCCCTTGATTTTATCCCACAGGGGACGCGGGGACGCTATCTTGTCCTCACCGCAGAGCTTCGCGGCGGCGTGGAACTGCATTCGGTTGCGGTGTACGCGGCATGGGAGTCTTTTTTGGATTATCTGCCGGAAATTTATCGTGACTATGACGGTTTCTCAGATCGGTTCCTGCGCATTTTCGGCGCGCAGTATCTGGAGCTGGAACAGCGTATCGACAGTCTCTCGGGCACCTTCGATCCCGCCGTCGCGCCGGAGAGCACACTGCGCCGGCTCGCGGAGATCGTCGGCGTTCCGCACATTAACCTGTGGGAAACAGAGGGTCTGCGGAAGCTGTTGGTGAGCGGCATATACAAGCGGCGCGGACAGTTTTCCGTGTTCGCGGATTACGTCGGATATTTCATCGGCTGCAGGCCCTATGTCGCGGAGCACTTCCGCGTGATGACCGGGCGTTGCGACAACGACCGCTTGTACGGCGACGGCGACGTGACCGTATTCCTGCCGCCCGATGCGGCGAATACGGAGATCAACGCCGACGCGGTGAACGTCATAATCGAGGATTTCCTGCCGAATGACATCATCTGCCGCGTGATGCTTTTGGACGCCTACCCGGTCGTGTCCGGCTACGCCTACGTCGGCGTGAATACGCGGGTGGGCGCGTATCGGGATGCGGCGGTGGGGCAGAGCCGCGTAGGATTCGGCATCGTGGGAGGCGTGCGATGAAGAACGAGAATCTATTCCCGCTGGAGAGAAACAGCTACTTCTTCGGCAAGCTGCTGACGGAGCGGGAATATCACTCAGAACAGGACTATTTCAACAACAAACGACGTTTGCTTAACGCTGCGATTGTGGGCTCCGGTGTGGTTTGCGGGTTGACCGTGACCAAGACGGACGGCGCGACGATTGCCGTCGAATCCGGCTTGGCTTTGGACGGCTTGGGGCGCGAGATCGCCGTGTCGGAGCTCATTGTGACGCGGCTGTCCGAACTGGACGGTTTCTCCGGCGACATCGGGCTCACGCCGTATGTCTACCTCTGCGCCGAGTACGCCGAGACGCCGATTGAGCCGGTACACGCGATGACCGCCGCAGCGGGTGCGGAAACGCGGTTCAGCCGTGTGCGTGAGGGTGCGCGCCTGTTCCTCAGCTACGGAGAACCGGAGCCGTTCGAGATCGTCCGCGCCGACAGGGGCGAATATCGGGTCGAAAATTTAGAGAAGAAGTTGGAACGCGGAGCGAAGGAACGCCTGTATCTGGCAAGAATCCGGCTCGTGCGTTGGGAAGAGGCCTACGAGATAGACGAGATAGAGCAGGTTCCGTTCGGGCAGTATGCGGAAATTCTCGCCGCGCCGAACGCTCCGGGGAGCGCGGAGCCTGCGGAGGGCGCGCCGCGCAGTCACGGGCGGCATTGCCGTTTCGCGGAACCGGCGCCGCAGCCCGTCGTTTCTTTCGGAACGGCGGAGGTCAAAGTGCCCGGCGGCGCGAAACCCGGTACGCTGCACTATTCGGACGATATTCCCCACGGTCTCGGCTTAATTCCCGCCGCCGTCACGTTGGGCTTTTCGTCCGGGGACGCTTCCGTGTTCGGCGATCTCGGCATATTCGACGATAAGGCGGATTTTGATTTCGCGGTGAAGGTAAGCGACGACGACGGCATGTTTCGGATCGGTATACGGGTGCACTCGAAATTTCCCGCGACAAGGATCCTGCGCTTCATCTGGTCTGCCGTGTCCGACCCGGCCAAAAGCGGCGCCGGCGCGCCGGAAACGCCGAGGGTTGTCGTCACACCGAGTTCCGCGAGGCTCAAATCCTACGAAACCCTGCGGCTGACGGCTGAGGTTCACGGCTTGTCCGATTCGGAAGTGTTCTGGTCGGTGCGCGAACCGAACGGCGGCGATATTACCCGCGACGGCGCGTATACCGCGCCCGCCGACCCGGGCGTGTACACGGTTGTCGCGCAATGTTCCCGCTTTACGGGCACGGCATTGGTGGCGGTGACGGAACAGTAAGGATTCGCCGAGAGATGCGGGAGAGGAGGCCGGCGCGATGACCGTCTATTCACCCACAACGGAATATATCGTGTTGACACGGGTCGGCTTTGACAAGCGACGCCTGATTGCCCGTGATGCGTGGGGCAATACGCGTCTGCTCGTTATCGTCGAAAGTGCGCGGGAGGCACGGCGCCTGACGCCCCTCCTGCTTGATTTTCGCGACAACGCGGCGTTTTCGGATTTCATCGAGTTCTTTCCCGACCGTGACGGCCTCGTCGCCGTGTTCGCGTATCGCCCGGACGGCGCGGATTTCGACAATATCCTGACAGAGGCGCCGAATCCGCTTCGCGCCGCCGTGCTGCGTTCTCTTTTTGCGCAAATCCTGTCGCAGTCCCTGCCGGAAGCGATGTTGCGCGAGGTGTTGCGTCCGGAGAATCTGTTGATTTCCGCCTCCGGCCAAGTGCGCTTCTTCTACGGCCTGCCGCGCGAAGCCGAAGCCGCGGATGATATCGGAATATCGCTCTCCGATGCCGTAAAACGCATCGCCGGGGAAGGGACCGCGCCTGCGGTTTCGGACTTCGCGGAAAGACTCAAGCTTGGCGCGTTCGGCACTTACGCGGAGATGTATGCCGCGGCGGACGACGCGGCGGGCGCATTGTCCGAATTTGTCCGCGCGCCGGCTTTCGAAAAACGGTCGCTCAAGAAAGCCGGGAAAGAGGCGGGCGCCTTCGCCAAGCAACTCACAGCGCGCCGGGTGACGATTTTGGCGGCCGCCGTTCTGATCATGGCGTATGCGGCGGTGGGCGCCTTGTTCTACCGCTCGGTGATCGATCCGCCGCGCACGGACAACAATATCCGCTCCATCGGAACGGTGGTGGTTACCGATGGCTCGTAAACCGGCCGGCTATCTTCGCGTCGGCAGGCGATATATATCGTCCCCGTTTCTGTTGGCTGCGTTTTTGGGACTGCTCGCCCTGCTGACGCTGTATGCGCTCGTCCTTCACCCCGTCGCCGTGCGGCAATGGTACGCCTTTCATGAAACGCCGGAGTTTCGGCTGGATTCGCCCTATCTCGCCGCCTACGAGGGCAATGCGAAACTCATTCTCTCGGACGGTTCCGTCCTCTACGAGGGCGGCGTGAAGGGCGCGGCGGCAAACGGCAGAGGCAAGCTCTATGACGGCGGCGTACTCGTTTACGAGGGCGACTTCGCGCAGAGCCTATACAACGGCAAGGGCACGCTGTATAACCCGGATGGCAGCATCCGCTACACCGGCGGCTTCGAGCTGAACAAATATAACGGCGATGGGAAGCTCTACGACGACAACGGCGATCTTCTGTACGAGGGACCGTTTCTGAACGGCACATACGCCGGCGAGGGGGCGCTCCGCATTGAACGCGACGGCACGGTCTACACCTACGTCGGCAATTTCAGCGGCGGGGAGATCAACGGAACCGGCAAACTGTATCGGGAAACGGAACCGGTTTACGAGGGCGCTTTTAAGAACGGCGTATACGACGGCGACGGCAAACTCTACTCCCCGGACGGACTGCTCGTCTACGAGGGCGGCTTCGCGAACGGAGCATACGAGGGCGAGGGGAAGCTCTACGCCGACGGTGCTCTCTGTTACGCCGGAGCGTTCGCGGCGGGCCTTTTCAGCGGTACGGGCCGGCTTTACGACGGCGGCAAGCAGATCTATGAAGGCGGCTTCGCCAATGGGGTGTTTGACGGCGAGGGTAAACTCTACGACAGCGATGCGTTGCGTTACGACGGGGCGTTTTCAAACGGCGCGTATTCGGGCGTCGGAAAGCTTTACGATGACGACGGAAGATTGCTCTATGACGGCGCGTTCCGCAGCGGCGAATACGACGGAAACGGCAAGCTGTACCGCAGCGGCGTCCTGCTCTATGAAGGCGGTTTCGTGGGTGGCAAGTACAACGGCGACGGCAAGGAATACGACACGGCGACGGGATTCCCTGTGTTCGAGGGGAAATATCTCGACGGGGAGCGCATGGCGGCCGGGACGGAGTTCGGCGAGGATGGCAAGCCTATGGAAACCCTCGCGCCAAAACCGGAGCCGACAGGCAAAATCCTGTTTCTGCGGATTGCGCCTCGCGCCGCGGAGTGAGATAAAGAATGTAAGAATGTAAAGGAGGCGCGAAGCTCGATGTCCATATCCATAGCCGCCGACGCAATCATACGGGTACTGAAAGCGGAGATGCCGCCGCTTGTGAAGGCAGAGCAGATCGGGCTGTGTTCGCCCGCAGACGCGGGTGACAGGTTCTTGCTCGGCGTATTTATCCACGCCGCCGCGCGGGATACGAGGACGCAGGCAATGGGAAATATGCGCGTGGACGCGTCCACATCCGTAAAAGGCCCGCTGATCACGGAGCTTCATCTGATCGTCACGTCCTACGCCGGAAAAAAATCCGGCTTGTTGGACGATTACAAGATCTTGGAGCGCGTGGCGCAGCTCTGGCACGACCACAGCGAGTTGCCGATGAACACGCAGGTACAACCGTCTCGCGTCGTCACGCCGAAATTCGAGTTGCAGAACCCGGATGCGGACGAAATATCGAAAATATGGCAGTTCCCCGGTGTGCCATATTCCCTGTCGCTGTTCTATCGCCTTGCGCCGGTGGCGATCCCGTCCGGCGTACAGATTACCAAAGCGCCTGTGGGCGATGTGGACTACAAAGCGGGTGATTCCTGATGCCGACGATACGGGACACGAGAAAAGTGCGCGTATCCCTCGTCCTGCGTCTCGACGACTTCACGACGGGCTACGCGATTGCGGACGACCGAACGCTCAAGGTGGTTTCCGAGGATGGATTTTTCCTCCCTACGGTCAAACCGGACGGCTATTTCGTCTTTACAAACCATCGCCCGGAGGCGGTGCGGATTACGTCGGACAAGTACCGCGGAGCAGTCCTCGGGACGGAGGGTCACGCCGGAATCGTTTTGCGATTGTCCCTTATTCCGAGGGACTGCCGCGCCGAGACGATTGCCGTCGACGGCGAGGCGCATGTCGGTTTCGGCGGAAACGGAGCGGGTTACGCACTGTCCGCCGCAGTGACGGCCGGGGGTGCGGATATAAGGCCGCAGAATGAAGATTTGCGCGACATTACGGATTTGTATCACGCGCTCATCGTGCCGCAGGAAACGCCGGAAGCCGTATACGTCACGAAGAATCTCGGCGGCGGACGCTACGCCCTGCACGATCCGCCGAAACGCGATTATCCGGCGAGAGGAACGCGGTTGCTTCCGCTCTATCGCGTTGCAGGCGGCGCGGTACCGATTCCGCAGAGCGTGGAAACGGCGTATGTGTTGCAAAACGGAAACTTGGATGTCAGGCGGCTGTGACGAATCGGAGGGATTTTCAATATGGGTTTTGCCGTATGCGGTGGCGCGGTGCTGCAATGTCCGTTCGGACTTGCGCCGTCCGTGCTGAACGTACTGCCGGTGAACAGGACGGTCACGTCGATGCCGCTGGCGAATATCATGGACAACAAACCCTTTGTCAACATTATGCCGTTTGGGATGTGCAATACTCCCGCAAATCCCGCCGTGGCGGCGGCGACCGCCGCCGCGCTCGGCGTACTGACCCCGATGCCCTGCATCCCCGCGACGGCCGCGCCGTGGGCGCCCGGCAGCCCGACTGTGCTGATTGGCGGCCAACCCGCCCTGAACGACGCCGGCAAGTGCATCTGCAATTGGGGCGGCGTGATTTCAATCAGCTTCGCGGGGCAGACGACGATACAAGTACCGTAATAGGCAAGTATAGCATAGGAGGCCGCCGCAATGCGCCGCACATGGCTCCCCTATATCGTCATATTCCTACTGATCGCCGCAGCGCTCACGACTGCGGCGGGATTTTCGCGCGCGCGGGAACTGACGGCTCGGGAGATCAGCGTGGAGCGGCGGGTCGCGCCTGACGGGACGATGTACGAGATCATCGACGTGGGCGACGATAAACTGGCGCTGCGAAAGATCACGCCCTTCGGTCATGTCGCGGGCTACATCGATCTCCCGGGCGCGAAAGAGGACGGATTGTTCTCCGTCTACCACATGGAGGGTCTTGTCGGCGACAGCCTGTACTTCTACAACTACCTCACCCCCGGCGACACGCCCGAACGCTACGACGAGCGTATCGTTGCCTACGATATGACCACAGGCGACAGCCGTGTCATTGCGGAAGTACCCACGCCCGCAGGATACGAGCGGTACGGTGCGCGGCACATCTCCGACGCGATGGATGGCGGCGTGTTTCTCGGCTACGACGGTACTGACGCCGGCGGCGCGAAAACCCTCATGGTGCGCCGCGTGGACGCGCAAAGCGGCGCGGTTTCGGACACATTCAACGCGATCATCGACTTTCCCTTGAACACTGTCGCGGTGACCGCCGGCGGAGAACTGTTCGCGCTTGCGCAGGATTCACGCGTGTTCCGGCTCGACGGAGAGCATTGGACGCGGGTGTTCGCATCCGATTCCGGCGAGGTCGTCGCCAATATGACAGCCGGTTCCGACGGCGGCGTCTATCTGTTCCTCATCTCAGCCTCCGGCCCTCGCGCCGCAGTGATGACGGCGGGCGCGGAGGGCTTCGTTCCCCTCGACCTAGACGCGGAGGGCTTCGTCAAACTCCACATCACCGACGCGGACGACTGGATTGCAATGGACCGGGAAGGCAACTATGTCGCTTCGGCGGACGGTGAGCACCGCGAGGTCGGTACGCTCTATTTTCGCTTCTCCATGCTGTGGGACGGCGACACACTGCCGATGATTGCGCTGTCGATGGCGCTCGTCGCTCTCGTCCTGCTTATGGCGCGGCGCGTACTGCTTCGCAGGAATTTCCGCCTGTTGCCGAAAATTCTGCTCATCCTAATCCCCATACTGACTATGGGGATGTCCTATATCGTGTCCGGCTCCGCAGGCTTTGTACGCTACACGATGGAACTCGACGCCAAAGGCGCCCTGCTCGAAGCCGCGGGCAAGACCGTCGCCAATATCGACGGCGGACGCTTTGCCGCGATTGACTGGAACGACCCTTACAACGATGACTACTTCCTAGAAATGCGCGACTATATAGCCGATCTCTCCGAGCCGAAGAGCAGCGTCATGGACGGCGTCACCCACAACGCGTACACCAGTTACTGGATATATCGCGTATCGAACGACAAGGTTTCCACCGCGCTGTGCAATGAACATGTCGTGGGTTTGGGCATCGAATACCTCGAAGCCGGCTATGACAACCCCGGACGAGATGCGTTGCTTGCAGGCGCCGAAGATCCGCAAGAATCCTATGTGAACGGTATAGACTCCGAGATGGTCTGGCTGGCCGTCTTGGATCCGATATTCGCGGACGGCGAGATGGTGGCGATATTGGAGGTCGCCCGCCCGCTTTCCGTCATTGATGAGGCCGTGGCCGGTATCATCGAGAGCATCATCATGTGGGGACTCGTTGTGTTTGCCATCGTCCTGTTGGTGTTTGTCCTCACCCTCTTTGTCTCCATGCGGACATTGCGCAAGCTCAAGCGCGGCGCTTTGGCCGTTTCCGGCGGCGACTATACCGCAAGGGTACAATCGCGCTCATGGGACGAAACCGGGGAAATCGCCCGCGCTTTCAACGCGATGGCGGAATCCGTGGAGCGTTCCGTCGCCGACATCACGGCGGTCAGCCGCGGTTACGGACGCTTCGTATCGGATAAGCTCATCGAAATACTCGGCAAAAGTTCTGTCAAAGAAGTGCGGCCCGGCGACTACGCCAACCTGACGGCGTCCCACGTACTGCTGTTCACCGACAGCTACGACAAGCTGAGGAACAAAGACTTCTTCGATGCCTTGGGGCGGTTCTACGACGCGGTTATTCCCTGCGTCGCCGCCGGCGGCGGACTCATCTCCCGCTACTCGGCAAGAGGCTTTGCCGCCATGTACGATTCCTCGCCGGAAACCGCGCTGCGCTCTGTGTTGGCGATGTACCGGGCGCTTGACGGACTCGGAGACCGCGTGAACTGTCACGTGTTTCTCAGCTATTCCGATGCGATGCTCGGCGTCACCGGCAACGGCGAACACCTGAACATGATTACCGTATCGCGTCTCGTCTATGAGTCCTACGCCGTGGGCGCGGCGGGCAAACGCTTCGGCGTCCGCGTCCTCGCGGAGAACAGCGCGTTTGTCGAGATGGGCGAAGCCGCCGAGCGCCATCGCCACCGATTCATCGGCTACCTTCGGGCGGATGGTGAACTGCGTCCGCTGTATGATTTCTATGACTGCGACGTTTCCGAAATTCGCCTGAAGAAGGACGAGACAAAGGAAGATTTTGAACGGGGTGTGCGCCTGTACTGGGAGTGTGCGTATTCCAAAGCAAGGAGTCTTTTCGTGGACATCATCAAAGCCTTCCCGCAAGACATCGCGTCCCGTGAGTATATGCGTCTGGCCCACGCGGGGCAGGAAGAAGGCGGCGATCCAAAGCCGTTGATTGAGATGCATTAGGAGCTGTGCGATGGAGGAATTGACGCGAAATATCCCGGCGATACTGATCCCGCCGCGCCTCATCATCTGTGCCTACGCGCTCGGCAACGGCGCGACCGCGGATAAAATCGCATCCGCGCTCGGGCTTGCAAACGCGCCCGAGGACGCCGTCGAGGCTTGGAGGCGGTATGAGGCTTCGCCGCCGTACCCACCCATCGAGGCGGTCTGCGCCGCGTTCGGTTTGGATGATTTCGCGCGCTTCGCCCTGTCGCTCGCGTTCGCGTCGGAGTTGGATGCGACGATTCCGGCGGCGCTCGCCGCGCTGGGCGGAACGCTCACGGCCTCGTTTGCCACGAGGCTGTTCTCCGGCTCGGTCGAGGAAGCCGTCCTGTGGCGCGCACGATGGCTGTCTGCGGAACAGGCGCTCACGAAGGTGTTCACCGCCCCGGAGGCGCTGAAACTCAGGCCCGAAGCCCTCAATCTCATGCTCGACGCATCGATCACGCCGCAGCAAGCGGCGCATTTGGGGCATGGGATCGGCAGGCTCGCCGCGAAAATCAACACGGCGTTCTGTTGGGATGACCTTGTTCTCCCGCAACGGCAGAAAGCCCTCCTGCGTCATGTATGCGACCGCGTGCGGTACGACGGCGCCGTCTACGGCGAATGGGACTTCGGCAAGAAAGTCACCTACGGGCGCGGCGTTCGCGCTCTGTTTGCGGGTCCGCCCGGAACGGGCAAGACGATGGCGGCGCAGATCGTGGCGAATGAACTCGGCATGGAACTCTACCGCGTGGATCTGTCCGCCTTGGTAAGCAAGTACATCGGTGAAACCGAGAAGAACATCGACGAGGTGTTCCGTGAAGCGGAAAAGAGCGGCGGCATCCTCTTTTTCGATGAGGCCGACGCCGTATTCGGCAAACGCGGCGAACAGAAAGACAGCCACGACAAGTACGCCAATATGCAGACGGCGTTCCTTTTGCAACGCGTGGAGGACTACGACGGCGTGGCGCTTTTGGCCACCAACTTCGTGTCCAACCTCGACGCGGCCTTCATCCGGCGAATCCAGATTCGCGTGGACTTCCCCGCGCCGGACGAGGCGGCAAGGCTCTCCATCTGGCGCGCGCTTTTGCGAGCGCCCGTGCCGGTCGCCGCCGACATCGACACGCCGTTTCTCGCGAAGCGCTTCGAGACCACCGGCTCGGAAATCAAAAACGTCGTTCTCACGGCGGCGTTTTTGGCGGCGGCGGAGAAGGGGGAAATAACGATGGGGCGGCTCATCCGCGCCCTTGTTACGGAATATGCCAAGATCGACAAGATATTGTCGGCGAAAGACCTCGGCGAATACGCCGACGAAATGAAAACAGCCGACTTCGAACGGGTTTGACCCGGAGAGAAAGCCTGCAAGACCCAAGTCCGAATTGCGCCGTTTTGGGCTTTGCTTCTACGACACGGTACGCTGGAGGCCGAGGGGGATATGTTCAAAGAAACGACGCCCCTTGCCCCCAACAGTCCCTATTCCGCTTCGAAAGCGAGCGCGGACCTGCTTGTGCGGGCGTATCACGAGACA